>NZ_JBHXAY010000104.1:0-22678 GCF_042728775.1 Nocardia sp. NPDC060259 | reverse complement strand
GGAGAAGGAGATCTCCTTCGACCTGCTGGTCGAGGCGATCGAGTCGGCGCTCCTCATCGCCTACCACCGGACCGAGGGCCTGTTCAGCCGCCGGCGATGATCGACTCCGCGACCGCCGGTGGGACCGGCGCGTAGGAGTCGAACACCATGGAGTAGTTCGCCCGGCCCCGGGTCTTCGAGCGAAGATCACCGATGTAGCCGAACATCTCCTGGAGTGGGGTCAGGGCCCGCACGACGTGGGCGCCGCCCCGCTGGGTGAGGTCGGTGACGCGGCCGCGGCGGGCGTTCAGGTCACCGATCACCTCGCCGACGTACTCCTCGGGAGTGACGACCTCGACGGCCATCAGCGGTTCGAGGAGCACCGGTTTCGCCAACGCGGCGGCGGCTCGCACCGCTGCCGCGCCTGCCATCCGGAACGCGAGATCCGACGAATCCTGCACGTGGGCGGCGCCGTCGAGCAGCGTCACCTTCACGTTCACCAGGGGGAAGCCGGCCAGCGCGCCGACGCGCAGCGCGTCCTGCGCGCCCGCGTCGACCGCGGGGATGTACTCCCGCGGTACGCGCCCACCCGCGACCCGGCTCTCGAATTCGTAGACCGTGCCGTCTTCGGCCACGTGCGGCTCCAGCGCGATCACCACCTTGGCGAACTGCCCGCGCCCACCCACCTGCTTGCGATGGGTGTACTCGAACAGATCCACCGCGGTGGTGACGGTTTCGCGATAGGCCACCCGTGGTGCGCCGATCTCGGCCTCGACCCGGAACTCCCGCTTCATCCGGTCGACCAGGATCTCCAGATGCAGTTCGCCCATGCCGCCGACGACCGTCTGGCCGGTCTCGGTGTCGACGTGCACGGTGAACGTCGGATCCTCCTCGGCCAGGCGAGCCAGGGCGACGCCGAGCTTGTCCTGATCCGCGCGGGTCCGCGGTTCGATCGAGACGGCGAGGACGGGGTCGGGGAAGGTCATCGACTCCAGCACGATCGGCGCGTTCCGATCGCACAGGGTGTCGCCGGTGCCCGTCTCCTTCAGACCGATCACGGCACAGATCTGACCGGCCTGCACCCGATCGACGGCGATCTCGGTGCTCGAATGCATCTGGAACAGCTTGCCCAGGCGCTCCTTTCGTCCATTCGTCGAATTCAGTACGGCCGCACCGGGTTCGATGCGGCCCGAGTAGACCCGCAGGTACACGAGCTTGCCGAAGAACGGATGCAGCGCGACCTTGAACGCCAGGGCCGCGAACGGCTCGGCGAGATCGGGCGCGCGCTCGATGTTCTCCCCTTCCGGTGAGAAGCCGTGCACCGCGACCACATCCAGCGGCGAAGGCAGGTAGTCGACCACCGCGTCCAGCAGCGGCTGCACGCCGATGTTGGCCAGCGCCGAACCGCACAGGACGGGGTAGGCGCGCGCGTCGACCGTCATCGTGCGGATGGCGGCCTTGAGCTCGTCGACCGGGATCGCCGCGCCGGAGAGGTAGCGCTCCAGCACCGCCTCGTCGGCCTCGGCGACGGCGGCCACCAGCGCCTCGCGGTGCTGTTCGGCCTTGACGCGCAGGTCGTCCGGGATCTCGACGACCTCGAAACGCGCACCGCGGTCGGTGTCGCCACGCCACACCTTCGCCCTCATCTCGACCAGGTCGACGATGCCGTCGAACTCGCCCTCCGCACCGATCGGCAGCTGAATCACCAACGGCCGCACGCCGAGCCGCTCCGCGATGGTCCGCACGGTGAAGGCGAAATCCGCACCGAGCTTGTCCATCTTGTTGACGAAGCAGATCCGTGGCACGCCGTACCTGTCGGCTTGGCGCCACACCTGTTCCGACTGCGGCTCGACGCCCTCCTTGGCATCGAACACGGCGACCGCGCCGTCGAGTACCCGCAGCGATCGCTCCACCTCGACGGTGAAGTCGACGTGGCCGGGGGTGTCGAGGATGGTGATCTCGTGCTCGTTCCACCGGCAGGTGGTGGCCGCGGCGGCGATGGTGATGCCGTGCTCGCGCTCCTGGATCATCCGGTCCATGGCGGCGGTCCCGTCGTGGACCTCGCCGAGGGTACGGGTGACGCCGGTGTAGAACAGCACCCGCTCGGTGGTGGTGGTCTTGCCCGCGTCGATGTGGGCGGCGATGCCGATATTGCGCATGCGGGCGAGGTCGGCGCGTGGTCTGGTCATGGGAATCCCCCAGTGGGTCAACTAGTTCGGTCGAAGAGTCGACGCTCGCCAGTTGTGCGTTCCACCGGACGGCACGGGCGTCGGATTACGCGGCGCCACACCGGCGCCCGAAGACCCGAGGTGAACTAGTGCCGCGAATGCGGACGTGCCGTAACCATGGGTCCAGTTCTACGCGGTCGGCTGCCCGGCTGTCGACGGGATTTCCGCCGGCGCGTGTTCGGGAACTCGAGCCGGGCATAAATCCGCCGCGACCACGGTTCGTCACAACGAGGGCCCGGCTGTGGTGGCCCATCCGGCGAGTCAGGCACCGTGCACCCAGAGGAGACCCACCGATGACAGCAGAGTTCGACCCGCGAGAGCTGCTCGCGACGGCCAAGCTCGGCGTACTGGCCACGATCAAAGCGGACGGACGTCCGCAACTGTCCCCGGTCACCCAGTACTACGACCGTGATGCCGGGATCATCTATGTCTCGATGACCGAAGGCCGGGCCAAGACGGCCAACCTCCGGCGGGATCCGCGGGCCGCCTTCGAGGTCACCGCGCCCGACGGCTGGTCCTGGGCCACGGCCGAGGGCAGCGTCACCCTCACCGGTCCCGGCACCGACCCGAACGGTCCTGAGGTGGAGGCTCTTGTCGCCTACTACCGTGCCGCCGCCGGTGAGCACCCGGATTGGAACGAGTACCGGGAGGTCATGGTTTCGGACCGCCGGGTGCTGATGGCGTTGAGCGTCGAACACGTCTACGGCGCCAAGATTCGCTGATCGCGCGGAAATCGACACGCTCGCTACCGTGGGCGGCACGTGCTAGTTCTTCACCACCAGGCAGGAGAGGCCGTTGAGTCAGGAATCGTTGTTGCGTCGGGGCTTGAGCGGGTTCAACGCCGGAGTGGTCGCGTTGACCGAGGCGCCGGTCGTCGGGAAGCTCCTCGGTGGGTCCTTCGCTCAGGTCAGCTACGTCGGCCGCCGCTCGGGGCGCACCTTCAGCACGCCGGTCAACTACCGCCGTTCCGGTGACGAGTACGTCATCGGGGTGATGATGCCGGACAAGAAGAAGTGGTGGCGCAATTTCCTCGGCGAGGGCGCGCCGGTCACCCTGCGTATCGGTGGTGTGGATCAGTCTGGCCACGCGGTGAGCCAACGCGACGACCGCGGTCGCGTCACCGTTCGCGTCCGGCCTGCCTGATCAAGCCCCCTCCAGGAATGCGGTGACGTCGGGCGCGAAACGCTGGTGCTTGATGGCGCCGAGGTGCGTGGTGTCGGGATAGATCACGAGGCGAGCGCCGGGGATGCCGTCGGCGGTGTGGCGGAAGGTGTCGACGGAGTAGTACTCGTCCCGATCACCGCCGACGACCAGGGTCGGGGCCGTGATGTCGGCGAGCCTGCCGTCCAGATCGAACGCGTCCTCGGCGCGCACGAACGCGAGGGTGTCGGCCGGATTCTTCGGCCGCACCAGCGGATCGGCCAGCCATCCGACGGCACCGACCAGCCGCGCCTTGACCGGTGACTCGATCCCCTGGGTCACCAGATGGTGCAGCGCCCGCTTCCGCGCTGCCGCGGCCGTCGCGTACTTCATCTGCGACTCCCGCGCCGCGTCCTCGAGCCGATACCCCGACGAGGCGACCACCAGCCTGCGCACCACCGCCGGATGATCCGCGGCCAGCTGCAACGCCAGCGACCCACCGGACGAGATCCCCAGTACATCGACCGGTTCGCCGAACTCGGCCCGCAACGCCTCAGCGTGCTCCCGCGCGATATCGGCCATCGTCGTCCCCACCGCCATCCCCGGCGCGCGATTCACCGCATACACCCGGAAATGCCTGGCCAACGGCGCCATCGTCTTGATCTCACTGGCCCGCATCCACCCACGCGGATTGTCGTGATCGGGCGTGAACCACCGCAAGAACACCAACGGCCGCCCCGAACCGAACGCCAGATACGGCATCCCGTGTTCGAGGGTCCCCTCCGAGACGTCCAACTCCTGTTCGAGCGCAGCTCTACCCACGACGTCTCCGATCCCTTCGAATGCGTTACCGCCCCCAAGCTACCGAGCCCACCGACAAACCACGATGACCTCGGAAGTCATGAAATCTCTACCGCCGACTGAGCATTCGCAATCCACCCCACGCGAATCTGCTCCGCGCGGACCCGCGCAAGCCGAAGTCCCACATTGTCACCGACCGACGCGCTTGGCTCACCGTCTCCGCGCCAGCACAGGAACTCCACCCGCACTACCCGCGCAGTGATCGACTGGCCGTCTCCCGATAGCTCGATGATGTCACCGCCATGAACCTCACCCCGTTCGACTCGACCGATGATGACCACACGACGGTTGATGGTGACCACATCCTCGATCGGCATTCGAAACGGGCCACTGTCCGAGGCGGGCGTCAACAAGCGAAACAAGTCACTCGCGGAGGTTGGCACCGACAAGCTCGGATCGTCACTCATCGTGACGGCTCCCGCCACTGTGCGCTGCTGTCAGCGCAGACGTGAATCCATCGAAGCTCGTCTTTCGACACAATGGATCTACCACCGATGATCGGCATCGTGTCCAAGATGGCGCCAACCTCCAGATCGCCTGCAAGCGGCAGGAATTCGGCAAGCCCTTCGAAACCAGGAACATGCACCAAATCGCTCACCTTCCGGACACCCATCCGCGCCGCCCGTTGTGCCCCCGTCACCACTTCGGGGTCGAATACGATTGGTTCCCAGTCGAAGTCACTGTGCAGCAAGGAAGCCAGCGGGTCACCGAGAACCTGGCGAAATACGATCTGCTCGCCGTATTCGTTCATGAAATACGCGAGATAGTCGGTTGTATCGAACTGAACGCCGGCTAAAGCGGTCAGCGCGTTGCGGAGGTGGCTTCGCTCGGCAATCGACTTCCGCAGTGCCTCGACAACCGTGACCACAGTGAGTTCATCGAGAACCGAATCAGCGGAGACAAAGATGCTCCTGATCGGGATCTTGTCGATCTTCGCCTTTCTCAGCTGCTCCGATGCATGCCCTCAGTAGAGCCGCTCAAGATCGGGGTCGTACACCACACAGACCACAGGGACGTTCGTTCCCGTCCAAGACTTGGTGTGGCTGCCGACTCGCACTCGGTAGTCACGTGCGGACCGATACGAGGTCCCGCCCTTAACCTGCAGCGCAATCGTTTCGCCAGTGTGGTGTCCATCTTCAACGAACGTGACCAAAAGGTCCTCGCCGAAATCGTTTCGCCCGTCGATCCGGTGGACGATGTGCCCGGCACGCTGGAACAACGCTGTTACGCGATTCAGCGCTTCATCCTCGATGAACCTGTTCGGATGTATCCGAGCCACGACTCCCCCTCAACCGACGACCCGTCCCGAGAATGTACCCGGAAACGCCGAACGGCGCCGCTCCCGGGGGAGCGACGCCGTTGCGGTGTCAGCAGTGGGTCTACAGACTCACTTGACGATCTTCGTGACGCGACCGGCGCCGACGGTGCGGCCACCCTCACGGATCGCGAAACGCAGGCCCTCGTCCATGGCGACCGGCTGGATCAGCTTGACGGACATCTCGGTGTTGTCACCGGGCATGACCATCTCGGTGCCCTCGGGGAGGGTCACAACGCCCGTCACGTCAGTCGTACGGAAGTAGAACTGCGGACGGTAGTTGTTGAAGAACGGGGTGTGGCGGCCACCCTCGTCCTTCGACAGGATGTACGCCTGGCCCTCGAACTCCGTGTGCGGAGTGGTGGTGCCCGGCTTCACGACGACCTGGCCACGCTCGACATCTTCGCGCTTGATGCCACGAACCAGCAGACCGACGTTGTCGCCGGCCTGGCCCTGGTCGAGCAGCTTGCGGAACATCTCGATACCGGTGACGGTGGTCTTGGTGCTCTTCTCGCGGATGCCGACGATCTCGACTTCCTCGTTCACGTTCACGATGCCGCGCTCGACACGACCGGTGACGACGGTGCCACGACCGGTGATCGTGAAGACGTCCTCGACCGGCATCAGGAACGGGAGCTCGGTCTCGCGGACCGGGTCCGGGATCGACTCGTCGACGGCGTTCATGAGCTCGACGATGGCCTCAGCCCACTTCTCGTCGCCCTCGAGCGCCTTCAGACCGGAGACACGCACGACCGGCGCGTCCTCGTCGAACTCCTGCGAGGCCAGCAGCTCGCGGACCTCCATCTCGACGAGCTCGAGGATTTCCTCGTCGTCGACCATGTCGGACTTGTTCAGCGCGACCAGGATGTAGGGCACGCCGACCTGGCGGGCGAGCAGCACGTGCTCACGGGTCTGCGGCATCGGGCCGTCGGTGGCGGCCACGACCAGGATCGCGCCGTCCATCTGGGCGGCACCGGTGATCATGTTCTTGATGTAGTCGGCGTGACCGGGGGCGTCGACGTGCGCGTAGTGGCGCTTCTCGGTCTGGTACTCGACGTGGGAGATGTTGATCGTGATACCACGAGCCTTCTCCTCCGGCGCCTTGTCGATCTGATCGAACGCGAACGCGTCGTTCAGATCCGGGTACTTGTCAGCCAGCACCTTGGTGATCGCCGCAGTCAGCGTGGTCTTGCCGTGGTCGACGTGACCGATGGTGCCGATGTTGACGTGGGGCTTCGTCCGCTCGAACTTCGCCTTCGCCACTGTTGTCCTCCTGGACTAGTTAGTGCGTGCTTTTTTGCAGCAGTGCGGTTATTAAGGGGGGTCGTGCTGACGCCCGGTTGCCGGGGCCAAGCGTACTTGGCCCCGGCAAGCGAATTACTCGCCGGTCGCCTTGGCGATGATCTCCTTGGACACGTTGGCCGGAACCTCCGCGTACTGGGCGAACACCATGGAGTAGTTCGCGCGACCCTGGGTCTTCGACCGAAGGTCACCGATGTAGCCGAACATCTCCGAGAGCGGAACCAGCGCCTTGACGACACGGGCACCACTGCGTTCCTCCATGGCCTGAATCTGGCCACGGCGGGAGTTGAGGTCGCCGATCACGTCGCCCATGTAGTCCTCGGGCGTGATGACCTCGACCGCCATGAGCGGCTCGAGGATCACCGGACCGGCCTTGCGGGCCGCTTCCTTGAGGGCCTGCGAGCCCGCGATCTTGAACGCCATTTCCGACGAGTCGACGTCGTGGTACGCGCCGTCGAGCAGGGTGACCTTCAGGTTCACCAGCGGGTAGCCGGCGAGCACGCCGTACTGCATGGCGTCCTGGGCACCCGCGTCGACCGACGGGATGTACTCACGGGGCACGCGACCGCCGGAGACCTTGTTCTCGAACTCGTAGTGCGCACCGTCTTCGCCGACGAAGGGCTCGACCGCGATGATGACCTTCGCGAACTGGCCGGAGCCACCCGTCTGCTTCTTGTGCGTGAACTCGAGCTTCTCGACCGGCTTGGTGATCGTCTCACGGTAGGCCACCTGCGGCTTACCGACGTTCGCCTCGACCTTGAACTCGCGCTTCATGCGGTCGACGAGGATGTCGAGGTGGAGCTCGCCCATGCCACCGATGACGGTCTGGCCGGTCTCGGCGTCCAGCTTGACCGAGAACGTCGGGTCTTCGCGCGCCAGCTTCTGGATCGCGGTGCCGAGCTTCTCCTGGTCGGACTTGGTCTTGGGCTCGATCGAGACCTCGATGACCGGGTCCGGGAACGTCATCGACTCGAGGACGACCTGGTTCTGCGGGTCCGAGAGGGTGTCACCGGTGGTGGTGTCCTTCAGACCGATCACGGCGTAGATGTGGCCTGCCGAGGCGGTGGTGACCGGGTTCTCCTTGTTGGAGTGCATCTGGAACAGCTTGCCCAGGCGCTCCTTCTTGCCCTTGGTCGAGTTGACGACCTGCGAGCCGGAGTCGACCTTGCCCGAGTACACGCGGACGTAGGTGAGCTCACCGAAGAACGGGTGCACCGCGATCTTGAACGCCAGCGCCGCGAACGGCTCGTCGACGTTCGGCTTGCGGGTGACGAGCTCTTCTTCCTTGCCCGGGATGTGGCCGGTGGTGGCCTCGACATCCAGCGGGGACGGCAGGTAGTCGATGACCGCGTCGAGCATGGGCTGCACGCCCTTGTTCTTGAACGCGGAACCACACAGCACCGGGTACAGCTCGGAGTTGACCGTCATCTTGCGGATGGCGCCCTTGATCTCCTCGATCGAGAGCTCCTCACCGCCGAAGAACTTCTCGAGCAGCGACTCGTCGGACTCGGCGACGGTCTCGAGCAGCTCCTGACGGTACTGCTCGGCCTTGTCCTTGAGGTCGGCCGGGATCTCGACGACCTCGTACTCTTCGCCGAGCTTGGTCTCGCCCTTCCAGACCTTGGCGTTGTTCTCGACCAGGTCGACGATGCCCTCGAAGTCGTTCTCCGCGCCGATCGGCAGCTGGATGACCAGCGGCTTGGCACCGAGACGGTCCTTGATGGTCTGCACCGTGAAGTAGAAGTCGGCGCCGAGCTTGTCCATCTTGTTCACGAAGCAGATACGCGGCACGTCGTACTTGTCGGCCTGACGCCACACCTGCTCGGACTGCGGCTCGACACCCTCTTTGCCGTCGAACACGGCGACAGCACCATCGAGCACGCGCAGCGAACGCTCCACCTCGACGGTGAAGTCGACGTGCCCGGGGGTGTCGATGATGTTGATCTGGTTGTCTTTCCAGAAACAGGTGGTAGCGGCGGAGGTGATGGTGATACCACGCTCCTGCTCCTGCTCCATCCAGTCCATCGTGGCAGCGCCGTCGTGGACCTCACCGATCTTGTACGTGATACCGGTGTAGAAGAGGATGCGTTCGGTAGTGGTGGTCTTGCCCGCATCGATGTGGGCCATGATGCCGATGTTGCGGACCTTGTTCAGGTCGGTGAGCACGTCCTGTGCCACGGAAATCTTCCCCGCTCGTTAGCTAGTTGGAATTCTCGGGAACGACCCTGGTTCGGGTCGTCACAATGTCAACGCCGGGGGCGGCACCGAAGTGCCGCGTCCCGACTGAAAGCCTTCCGGCGCCGACACTAGCGACGGGCCGGGCGGCAATCACCAGCGGTAGTGCGCGAAGGCCCGGTTCGACTCGGCCATCTTGTGGGTGTCCTCGCGACGCTTCACCGAAGCGCCGAGGCCGTTGCTGGCGTCGAGGAGCTCGTTGGCGAGACGCTCGACCATGGTCTTCTCGCGACGGGCGCGGGAGTAGCTGACCAGCCAGCGCAGGGCCAGGGTGTTGGCGCGGCCCGGACGGACCTCGACCGGCACCTGGTAGGTGGCGCCACCGACGCGGCGGGGCTTCACCTCGAGGGCGGGCTTGACGTTGTCCAGCGCACGCTTGAGGGTGACGACCGGATCGGTGCCGGTCTTCTCACGCGCCTGCTCGAGAGCACCGTAGACGATGCGCTCGGCGGTGGACTTCTTACCGTCCAGCAGGATCTTGTTGACCAGCTGAGTGACCAGCGGCGACCCGTAGACCGGGTCGTTGATCAGCGGACGCTTGGGTGCGGGGCCCTTGCGTGGCATATCAGCTCTTCTCCTTCTTGGCGCCGTAGCGGCTGCGGGCCTGCTTGCGGTTCTTCACACCCTGGGTGTCCAGCGAGCCACGGATGATCTTGTAGCGGACACCGGGGAGGTCCTTCACACGACCGCCACGGACGAGCACCATCGAGTGCTCCTGCAGGTTGTGGCCCTCGCCGGGGATGTACGCCGTGACCTCGACTGCGCTGGTCAGGCGAACACGCGCGACCTTACGGAGCGCGGAGTTCGGCTTCTTGGGGGTGGTGGTGTACACGCGAGTGCACACGCCACGACGCTGCGGGCTCCCCTTCAGGGCCGCAGTCTTGGTCTTGGAGACCTTGTCGCGGCGACCCTTGCGGACCAGCTGGTTGATGGTTGGCATAGACCGGCTTTCCTTATTGGTAATTGCGGCTGTCGGAACACATGTCTTCAGTTCATCGAGCTTTCACTCGCACGTCCGACCGTGTTTCCGTTAACCCGCGGTCGGGCGTGTCGCGCGCAGCTCAGGGCCCTTTTTCTGGGCACGCTGGAACGTTCCGGCCGCTTTCGCTGGCCTACGTTCACGCACGAACTTGCCCGTAGCAATCCGGGCACAGGGATCCACGATACCCGCGTGCCCGAATCCGGGTCAAAGCGGGGTGGCCCGTCAAGGCTTCTACCGGGCCAGATCCAAGGTCAGCTCCACCAATTTCTGGGCGGCGGCGCACGGATCCGGGTGTGCCGAACCCGGCTTGTAGTTGATCCACCAGCCGACGACCCCGACATCGGCGGCCGGGGCGGTGACACCGCAGGAGTCGTTGTCGCCCGGCCTGCGCACCTGTAGCGCCCTGCGGCCCTGCACGGTGATGTCGCCGGTGAGATAGCCCAACTTGTCGTTGGTGGCCTTCTCGTTGTTCAGCGTACCCATCTCGTACCAGTTCAGGGTGGCCATGGCCCCGCCGCCGGGGGCGTCCTCGATCTCCCACATGCAGACGGCGCCGGAGAACGAGTCCTGGACGAAGCTGGCGTTGCCGACGATCTCGCCGATCTTGTCGCTGGCCACCACGTCGCACTCGCGCAGCAGTTTGTCGAAGTCGGTGTTGATCGCCTCACCACCGCCACCGCCGCCGAGCGGCTGCGCGTTGCCCTGGACCTTCTCGGCACAGCCGGCCAGCCCGGCGGTGAGCAACAGCGCGGCCGTCGCGGCGACCGCGACCCGGCGCGCGCTCATTCGAGCCGTCCCACGGTCAGCTCGGCCAGTTTCCTGGTCCGGTCGCACGGGTTGCCGCCGGTCGCGAACAGGCCGGTGGACATGGACCACTCGAAGAAGTCGTCGTCGAGCTGGACGGCGAGATCGCAGACGGTGCCCTCGGGGTCGAGCGCCTGGAAACCAGGGCGGCCACCCACGTCGATGGTCTGCGGATTGCGGCCGACGTTGGACACCCACGCCTTCTCCCGTTCGATCGGGCTGCCCCGATACGAGGCGAAGGTGACGCTCGGCGAACTCAACCCCGCGGCCTGCCAGTTGCATCCGGTCGCGTTCTTGTACACGCGCGAGATCTGGCCGAGGCCAGCGAGATTGCGGACCTCGTCGTCGGTGACGTGTCCGCATTCACCGACGAACGGCCCCAGCGAGGCGACCTTCGGTGGTGGCCGGTTCGGGCCGGTCGGCGTATCGGAGTCGCCCCCCGATCCGCACGACGTCAGCATGACGACCAGGGCCATGCCGGTGATGATCGCCGAGGGGATCCGCATGCCATGAACTCTAATGGCTGCGGCACCCGGCTCACAGGTTGCCGCGAGCCTCCTGTTCGCGTTCGATGGCCTGGAAGAGGGCCTTGAAGTTGCCTTTTCCGAAGCCGAGTGAGCCGTGTCGCTCGATGAGTTCGAAGAAGACGGTCGGGCGGTCGGCGAGCGGGCGGGTGAAGATCTGCAGGAGGTAGCCGTCCTCGTCGCGGTCGACCAGGATGCCACGGCGCTGCAACTCCCCCACCGGGACTCGCACATGGCCGATCCTGGCGCGCAGTTCGGAATCCTCGTAGTAGGTGTCGGGGGTCTGCAGGAATTCGACGCCTTCGGCGCGCAGCGCGTCGACCGTGGCGAGGATGTCGCCGGTGGCAAGGGCGATGTGCTGGACGCCGGGGCCGCGATAGAACTCGAGGTACTCGTCGATCTGAGAACGCTTGCGGCCCACCGCCGGTTCGTTGAGCGGGAACTTGACCCGGTGGTTGCCGTTGGCGACGACCTTGCTCATCAGCGCGGAGTATTCGGTGGCGATGTCGTCGCCGACGAACTCGGCCATGTTCGTGAATCCCATGACGTTGCGGTAGAAGTCGACCCAGCGGTCCATCATGCCGAGTTCCACATTGCCGACCACGTGGTCGATCGCCTGGAAGAGCCGGGCGGTGCGCCGCTGATGGGTGGACGTGCGCGCGATATAGCCCGGCAGGTACGGCCCGTAGTACCCGGACCGGTCGACCAGTGTGTGCCTGGTCTCGCCATAGGTGGCCAGCGCCGCGGAGCGAACCGTGCCGAATTCGTCGCTCTGGTCGTGCGGTTCGACCAGGATCCGTGCGCCGTGGTCGCGTGCCCACGCGATGCAGCGGTCGACATCGGGCACCTCGAGCGCGATGTCGACGATGCCGTCGCCGTGCCGGTCGTGATGGGCGACGAGCGGACTGTCGGGATCGACCGCGCCCTGCACGACGAACCGCGCTCCCCCGCTGCGCAACACGAACGACTTGTGGTCGCGATTGCCGGTCTCGGGACCGGAGTACGCCTCCAGCCGCATCCCGAACGCCGACTGCAGGAAGTGCGCGCTCTGGGTCGCGTTGCCGACGACCCACACCAGCGCGTCCCACCCGATCACCGGAAACGGATCGATGCTGTCGTCGTGCTCGATCAGCCCGACGAGCTGCTGCTCAATGGTCATGACCTAGGAAATCCCGTTCCGGGCGAGCTGGGCAACTACTACATCGGAGTCTGAACAGGCTGACACAAGAAGCTACCTATCGCGGCCCGATGGTGGACAATTTGAATAGCACCTGACCGCGCAGACACGGAGGCCTTTCGATGCGTACGCCGGCGAAACTGGACGAACTCGATCTCGCGATCCTCACCGCGATGCACCAGTTCCAGAAGGCCGGGATCCTCGAGTTGTCGCGGCGCACGAAGGTCGCGCGGGCGACCGTGCAGGCCAGGATCAACCGGATGGAGGAGTCGGGGGTGATCGCCTCCTACGATCCGCAGATCGACGTGACCGCCGCCGGATTCGACGTGCAGGCCTTCGTGACGCTGGAGATCGCGCAGGGTGCGCTGGACACCGTCAGCGCCGAACTCGAAGCCATCCCCGGCGTGCTGGAGGCCTACGCGACCACCGGCTCCGGCGACGTGCTGTGCCGGCTCGGCGCCGACTCGCACGCAGGGCTGCAATCGGTGCTGCTCAGCATCGACCGGACCAGCTCGGTGGTGCGCTCACACAGCGTGATCGTGCTGTCGACGGTGATCGCGCGGCGCACCATGCCGCTACTGCGCACCCTGACCCCGGCGGGCACCGCGAAGGCGCCCGCCTACCGCGAGCCGCGTTGAGCAGTTGACCGATCTCGACGAACTTTGATCAGCCCGAGTCGATGGGTCAGGGGCGGAGGTCGGTGCCTGGGTCGAGGATTTCCACCTGCGGTTCGGCGTCCGGTTCGAGGAACGAAAGCAGCGCGTGCGCCTCCGTAACGACCTCGGCGGACTCCGCTTTTGTCCAGGTGCGCAGCGGGCTGATGCGGAGCCGGGCGGTGCCGGACTTGACGAAGATCTTGTACATGCCTGCCAGGAAACCGTCGATGAGCACGGGCGAGACGGAGGTTGCGAAGGCGCGCAGCGGGGGTGCGGAGTCGTCGCCGAGGATGCGGGTGCGGTCCTGGTGGGACAGCAGCGCGTTGTCGTACCAGCCGAGCAGGCGGACCGGGGCGGGCAGATCGGGGTCGGCGAGGTCGAGGTCGGCGGCGTCGTAGAGGGTCCGGCCGCGCTCGTCGGTGTAGGTGCGGACCCGGTCGCCCAGGTCGGTGACGGCCTGCTTCATCGCGGGCAGGCGCGACCAGGCCTGCATATCCATCGTGCTCGCCGGTCCGAACGCGCGCAGATAGCGCAGGATCAGTTCGGCCACCGGGTAGCTCGGGTCCAGCGGCGCACCGAGCCACGGTTCCACCCGCGACCAGACCGGTCGGCTGTTGTCGCGCCAGCGGCCGCGCGGCGGTGTCTGCAGGACGGGCAGTTGATACAGCCAGGCCTGCACGACCGCGCCCGCGTCGCGATCGGGGTAGATCCTGGCCGCTTCGACGCGCATCGTGGCGGTAGCCATCGGCTCGTCACCGAGAACGGCTTCGCCGTGCGCGCGCACCTCGTCGGGGTCGAGACCGACGGTCGCCCCGTAGTTGAAGCCTTTGCGGAACGGCGTCTTCTCCAGCTCCGGCTGGATGTGCGGCGCGATCCGCAGTGCGTCGGGCGGGGTGACGAGGTGAATGGTGCCGCGCATCAGGGTGATTCGCACCAGCGAGCGGTCTTCCAGGCCCGTCGACACCGTCGCCGGATCGAAGGCGGCGATACGGCTCCACAGTCCGACGAAGGGCGGCGGAACGTCCTGGGCTTGCAGGCCGACGAGGTGGTCGCACATCTGCGGGGTCGTCAGCGCCGACCGCTCGAGCAGGTGCTGACGCGCGAGCAGCGTCCGGTTCAGCACCCGATTCGACAGCTGCATGTGACTCCTCCAACTCCCCGGTGACGAGCTGGACGATACCGGCCGACTACGACACACTCCGGCTCCGAGCAGCGAGCATCGGGCGCACCGCGCAGCGTCACTCGCAGCGTCGCGACCGAATCGGCCGACCGTCGCGCCGAACTCAGCGCAGCTGCACGACCACCTTGCCGGTCGCCGTCCGGTTGTCCAGCGCCGCAACGGCTTCGGCGGTTTTCTCCAGCGGATACAGGACCGGCTCGGGGGCGGGGATGGCGCCGGAGGCGAGCAGGGGTTCGACCTCGGCCCACTGTTCGGCGAGGTAGGTGGGGTGGCTCATCACCCATTCGCCCCAGGCCGCGCCGACGACCTCGACGTTCTTGAGCAGCAGGCGGTTCACCTTCACGGTCGGGATCTCGCCGGCGGTGAAACCGACGACCAGCAGTCGGCCGCCACCGGCCAGGCAGCGGATGCTGTCGGTGAAGCGGTCGCCACCCACCGGGTCGAGCACGATGTCGACGCCGCGGCCGTCGGTGAGCTCCTTCACCGCGGCGAGCCAGCCTTCGGTCAGCACCACATCGGTCGCGCCGTTGGCCTTGGCCACCTGGGCCTTCGCCTCGGTGCTGACCACCGCGATCACCCGGCCCGCGCCGAGCGCCCTCGCCATCCGCAGGGTGGAGGTGCCGATACCGCCCGCGGCGCCGTGCACCAGCACGGTCTCACCCTCGGTGATCCGGCCGCGCTTGGTCAGGCAGAAGTGGACGGTGAGGTCGTTGAACAGGATGCCCGCGCCCGCTTCGAGCGAGACGTTGCCGGGCAGCTTGAACACGGCGTGCTCGGGCGAGACCGCCACCTCGGCGACACCGTTGCCCAGCATGGTCAGCGCGGCGACACGGTCGCCGGGACGCAGCGACGAACCCTCCGGCGCCGCGCGCACGACACCGGCCACCTCGCCGCCGACGACGAACGGCAGGCCCGGCTTCATCTGGTAGAGCCCGCGCGTCATCAGCACATCGGGGAAGGCGATACCCGCAGCGTGCACGTCGATCAGCACCCCGCCGGGATAGGCCACCGGCTCGGGTAGGTCGACGATCTCGATCGCCGACGGACCGTCCAACTTGCCGACCTGGGCTGCGCGCATGATCGAACGATATCCCGGCGAACCGGTCAGCGATGGGCGAATTCCGTGACCTGCTCGCTGGCCAGCACCGACCCGCCCTTGGTGATCGTCAGGCCTGCCGGAGTGAGCTGATATTGCGTCCCGTCGGTCGGGTTGGTCGCGGTGAAACCGCCGCCGCCGGTGGACACCGGGTCGTCGAGTTCGATGCCGAGACCGTCGCTGGCCCGTGCGCCCTTGTAGTAGAAGCGGTTGTCGCCGGTGTGGCAGATGATCACCCGCGAACCGGTGGTGCGCGCGATGGTCATCGCGGCGTCGTTGTCGTTGCAGCGTGGGCTGCCGTTCAGGAAGCCCTGACCGTCGGCGCCGGAGACGCTCGACTGCAGCGGCGGCACGGTCGTCCTGGTCGGTGAGGGCGGTGCGGTGACGACCCGGGTGGTCGGCACGGTCTGGCTGACCGTCTCGATCTGCGGCGGCGGCGGGATGACGGCGCCGGTCGTCGTGTTCGGCGGATCGGCGACGGACTTCTTGCCGTCGCCGACGCCAAGCATCACCCACACCGCGACGCCGACCGCGGCGACCACGATCAGCGCGCCGAGCGCACCGGCGAGGATCGGCGTCGACGAATTGCGTTGCGGTGGCAGCGGTAGCGGCGCGGACGGGTGGGTGTGCCCGCCGACGCGGGTGGGCTGCGGGCCTGCCGTCCGGTAGCCCGGCGGCGGGGTCCACTGCTGGTGCGGAGCGGCGGGCGTGACCACGACCTGCGGGCCCGACACCGTGGGCGGTGGCGGCTCGCCGGTGTCCCACGACCGCGGCGCGGGGACCACGGTCGCCGCCGCCACCTGTGGTCCGGGCGCCGTGCTCGGCGCCGATCGCTCGGCCTGCACGAGAGCCGCGCGGGCGGCGCGAGCCAGGTCGCCGGGGGTGGCGTAACGCTGCTGCGGACGCTTGGCCATGCCGCGATCGATCACGGGGTCGAAGAAGGCAAGTCCGGGGTCGACGGCGCTGGGCCGGGGCGGCGGCGCCATCTGATGTGAGCCGATCGCGCCCGCGAGACTGTTCACCGGGTACGGAACCCGGCCGACCAGGCTTTCGTAGAGCACGCAGGTGAGAGCGTAGGTGTCCACGGCCGCCGTCATCGGCTGGTCCTCGAACCGCTCCGGCGCCATGTACGCCATCGAGCCGACGGCGCTGCCGGTGCTGGTGAGCTGCGGGTCCGAGTCCGCGTGCGCGATACCGAAATCCACCAGGTAGGCGAACATGTTGCCGGTGAGCAGGATGTTGGCGGGCTTCACGTCGCGGTGGACGAGGCCGATCTCGTGCGCGGCGTCGAGTGCGGCGGCGATCTGCTCCACCACCTGCACCGCCTCACCGGGCGTCAGCCTGCCGTGCTGCTGCAGGCGGTCCTTGAGATCGCTGCCCTTGACCAGACGCATGTCGATATAGAGGACACCGTCGACCTCACCCCAGTCGTGCACCGGAATGACGTGCGGTTCCTGCACACTCGCCATCGCGTGCGATTCCCGCCGGAAGCGCTGCACATAGACGGGATCCCTGGCCAGTTCGCGGTTGAGCACCTTGACGGCGACAGTGCGATTCTTGGAGGTGTCGTAGGCCTCGTAGACCTCCCCCATACCGCCGACTCCGAGGAGCCTGCGCATTTCATAGCGCCCGAACATCGAGCCCGCCATTGCCCCGCCGGCCATCCCAGCAGGCTACCGGGCGCGGGTTGCTCCTGTCATGTACGACAACGGGGCCGGCGCTCCCGCTGTGACCGCCACCTGGTACCGATAGTCCCGGCTCAGCGTGAGGGTGTGATCTGCGACCCGTAAAGTCGTCTGCAGAACTACGCAAGAAGTCGCGGCACACCCCGGTGCGCCGTGCAAGGAGCACACGTGTCACTCGATCAGCCACTGGCCCCGCTTCCCCAGGAGGGCATGGGTTTCGCCGCGGCGTGGCCCGTCCGGGCTGGCGACGTGGATCCCTATCAGCGGCTACGCCTCGACGCGGTGGCGCGCTATCTGCAGGACATCTCCTGGGACGAACTCCAGCAGACGGCATTGCATCGCACCGACCCCACCTGGATCGTGCGCCGCACCGTCATCGACGTCATCCGGCCGGTCACCTGGCCCGATCAGGTTCGCCTGACCCGCTGGTGCTCGAGCATGTCGACCCGCTGGACGAACATGCGCACCCGGATCACCAGCGACGGCGGCGGCCTGATCGAGACCGAGGGCTTCTGGATCAACCTCAGCGAATCGAGCAACCTGCCCGCCCGGATCAGCGACGAAGGCCTTGCCTACCTGGCCCGATCCACCGACGAGCACCGGCTGCGGTGGCGGCCCTACCTCACCGATCCGGCGCCGCGCGAGTCCGACACCGATCTGCCCTTCCCGGTGCGCGCGACCGATATCGACCAGTACAACCACGTCAACCACACCTGCTACTGGCAGGCCGTCGAGCAGTTCCTGGTCGACTACCCGAAGCTGGTCGCCGGACCGCATCGCGCGGTGATCGAGTACGTGGCGCCGGTGCTGGCCCGCGAGCACATCACCGTGCGCGGCCGGTACGAGCCGGGCGACCGAACCGGTCAGCAGGTGCTGCGGCTGTGGTTCGTCGTCGGCGGCACGACCACCACCGTCGTGCGGATCATGCCGCTGCCGGAATAGCCCCGGCCCGTTTCCGAGCCGGGGCCATCCGCTAGCCCTTCGCCGCTTTGAGCAGGTCGGCGCGGGTGGTGAACTTGACGCGCGGCCTGCCTGCCGCCTTGCCGGCGGACTTCTCGGCCTGGTCGATGGTCTTCCAGCCCTTGCGGTCGACCAGCTCCGGCTGACGCTCGGCCAGCAGCGCCTGCAGCGCGGCCCTGTCACCGGTCGGCGCGGTGAGCTTGCCCGCGATGAAGTCGGCGATCACGGCTTCCACGGTCTCCTCGGCGTCGACCCGGTTGGAACCGATCACGCCGCGCGGCCCGCGCTTGATCCAGCCGGACACGTACACGCCAGGCACCGGCTCGGTCGCGTCGATGACCCGGCCGTGCTCGCTGGGCACGATGCCGCGCCGCTCGTCGAACGGCAGGCCGGCGACGGGCACACCGCGGTAGCCGATCGAGCGCAGCACCAGTCCGGTGCCGAGCGTCTCGGTGCGGTCGGTGGCGGTGGCCACCAATTGCCCGTTCTCCTCGGTCAATTCGTTGTGCGCGAATTCGATCGAGGTGGCCCGGTCGTCGCCGTGCACCGCGGTCGGGGTCGTCAGGTAGCGGAAGGCGATCCGCTTGTGCGACGGGTCGTGCTGCACGGTCGAGTACTCCTGCGCGAGCTGATACTTCAGCCGCAGCGACGGCTCGATGTTCGGGTCGTCGAGGATGGCGCGGCTGTGCGGGTCCAGCTCCATGTCGGCCGGGTCGACCACGACGTCGACGCCCTTGAGATGCGTCAGCGCCAGGAACTCCGGCGTGCTGTAGGCCGCCTGCAGCGGGCCGCGCCTGCCGAGGATCACCACTTCGCGGATATTGCTGCGGCGCAACGCGTCCAGCGCGTGGTCGGCGATGTCGGTCTTGGCGAGCTCGTCCGGGTCGACGGTGAGCACGCGGGCGACATCGAGCGCGACGTTGCCGTTGCCGACGATCACCGCGCGCTCGCCGGACAGGTCGAACTCGCGGTCGGCGAAGTCGGGGTGGCCGTTGTACCAGGCGACGAACTCGGTGGCCGAGTGGCTGCCGGGCAGATCCTCGCCGAGCACGCCGAGCTTGCGATCGCTGGACGCGCCGACGGCGTAGATCACCGCGTGGTGGTGGTCGAGCAGCTCCTGGTGATCGATGTGCTCACCCACCTCGACGTTGAGGTAGTACTGCAGCGTCTCGCGGCGGAAGGCCGACTCGAACATGTTCGCCACGCCCTTGGTGCCCGCGTGGTCGGGTGCGACACCCGCGCGCACCAGACCCCACGGGGTCGGCAGGCGGTCGAACATCTCGACCTCGGCATCGCTGCGCCGGAGCAGTTCGTCGGCGGCGTAGCAGGCGGCCGGGCCCGCGCCGACGATCGCGACGCGCAGGGTTCCCAGATCCTTGGGCGGACGCGTCGGCGTCGCCAGCGGATCGAAGTTCGACTCCAGCGGGTGGCGCTGGAAGTAGGCGGCGTTGATCTCGCGATACCTGGCCAGCGAGGCGAGCAGGTCGTCCTCGGAGAAGATGGCGTCCACCGGGCAGGCGTCGACACAGGCGCCGCAGTCGATGCAGGTGTCGGGGTCGATGTACAGCATCTCCGCCGTGGCGAACTCCGGCTGATCCGGAGTCGGGCGAATGCAGTCGACCGGGCACTCGGTGACGCAGCTGGCGTCGTTGCAACAACGCTGCGTGATGACGTAGGCCATAGGTGCAGATCCTCGAAATATGTGGTCGGTGGCTCGAGACGTCGTCCGCGACGGGCCCGCGGCGGGTGTGCCACGAACACATCTACGGTGACGTAGCTTTCAGTGTGCCTCGAGTGTGACCGCGACCTCACCCGCGGTCGGCATTACGGTGGTTCCATGGCGGCGACCCTCATCCTGATGCGGCACGGAAAATCGGCCTATCCCGAGGGCGTCGGCGATCACGCGCGCCCGCTCGCCCCGCGCGGACAGCGGGAAGCGGCGCTGGCGGGCGAGTGGCTGCGCGCCACCCAGCCGCCCATCGATGCGGTCCGCTGCTCGACCGCGACGCGCACCAGGCAGACCTTCGCCGCCACCGGCATCGCCGCGCCGGTGGAGTACACCGACGACATCTACGAGGCCAGCCCGCACACCCTGATCGAGCTGATCCAGCTCACCGACGACGCGATCGAGACCCTGCTCGTCGTCGGGCACGTGCCCGGAATCCCGTGGACCGCCTGGGAACTGGCGGCCAACCGCGAGTCCGATCAGGCGACCGAACTCAGTCGCAAGTTCCCGACCTCGGCGCTGGCCGTGCTCGAGTTCGACCGCCCGTGGGCACAGCTGGACCCCGGTTCGGGAGAACTGACGCATTTCCATGTCCCACGCTGAATCCGGGCAGGCTACTCGAGGAGCTTGCCGCCGACGACGATGCCGATCCCGAGTAGCGCGAGCAGGACGAGGGCGACGAAGCCGTTCGTCAGCGCCCACACCACGCCGAGCACCAAGACCACCGGGGCCACCGCGATCGCGGTGATCACGGGGCTCTCTTTGACCGTCTCCCAGGCCGAGCGGGCTCTGATCCGGTCGATGTCCTTACCAGCCATGTGATCCACACTACGTTTCTGTCGGTCTTCGGTGCCATGCTGAACGGCATGGATTGGAAAATCGAGCTCGTTGCCATCCCGGTCACCGATGTCGATCGGGCCAAGGACTTCTACACCAGTATCGGCTTCAACGCCGATCACGACCACACCCCGAGCCCGGACATCCGCTTCGTCCAGCTCACCCCGCCGGGTTCCGGCTGCTCGATCTGCATCGGCCGCGGTGTGACCAGCGCCGCCCCCGGCAGCGTCGAGGGCATGCAGATGGTCGTGCCCAGCGCGCAGCAGGCCTACGACCAGCTCGTCGCCGCGGGTGTGGAGGCCACGCCGGTCCAGGACATGGGGTGGGGCCTGTTCACCTTCTTCGCCGATCCCGACGGCAACCGATGGGCCGTCCAGGAGCTGCCGAAGTACAACTGAGTTCGTTCGTCCCGCGAGAATAAGTCTTGCTTGGAGTGCACTCCAGGTGGATAGCGTCGGTGGGGTTCCACGGGAAGGGACGAGCACGATGGATCAGGACGCGGCCCTGCGCACCAACAGCGGGGACGACGAGCGGGAGCGCCCGAAATACTCGATCGGCGAGGCCGCCGCGCGATCGGGTCTCAGTCGCGACACCCTGCGCTGGTACGAGCGGATCGGGCTGATGAGCTACATCGGCCGCGACCACTCCGGCAACCGCCGCTTCAGCGATCGCGACCTGGAGTGGCTGGTGCTGATCGGCCGGTTGCGGCTGACCGGCATGCCGGTCGCCGACATGATCCGCTACGCCGAACTGGTGCGGGCAGGCGAACAGACCTACCCCGAGCGGCTGGCGATGTTCCGGCAGACCAGGTCCGACGTGCTCGACAAGATCGCGGAACTACAGCAGACCGTGGCCGTCCTCGACTACAAGATCGCCATCTACGAAGGCCGATCCGAGATCGACCGGCCGGCCACGCTCACCGCGCACACGAGCGAAGGAACCGACACATGAGCACCACCGCGATACTGCCGACCGTCACCCTCGGCGCCGACGGCCCGCTGGTCGGCACGCAGGGCCTCGGCTGCATGGGTATCAGCGAGTTCTACGGCGACAGCGACCTGACCGAATCGCGGGCCACCCTGGATCACGCGCTGGAACTCGGCGTCACCCTGTTCGACACCGCCGATGTCTACGGCTCGGGCCACAACGAGGAATTCCTCGCCGGCTTCGTCCGGGCCAACCGCGAGAACCTGGTGATCGCCACCAAGTTCGGCATCGTCCGCAAGGCCGACGACCCGGCCTTCCGCGG
Organism: Nocardia sp. NPDC060259; assembly: GCF_042728775.1. Classification (NCBI taxonomy): domain Bacteria; kingdom Bacillati; phylum Actinomycetota; class Actinomycetes; order Mycobacteriales; family Nocardiaceae; genus Nocardia; species Nocardia sp. NPDC060259. Next base: position 742 of record NZ_JBHXAY010000104.1, on the reverse strand, counting down.
CTTCGACAACTCCCCCGCCTACATCCGCGCCTCCGTCGACGCCAGCCTGCGCAGGCTCGGCATCGACACCATCGACCTGTACTACATGCACCGCCGCGACCCGGCCGTGCCGATCGAGGACACCGTTGGCACGCTGGCCGAACTGGTGGCGGCGGGCAAGGTGCGCGCGCTCGGCCTGTCCGAGGTGACCGGCGACGAACTGCGCGCGGCGCACGCGGTGCACCCGATCGCGGCGCTGCAGTCGGAGTGGTCGCTGTTCTCCCGCGACGTGGAGCGCACCGCGGTCCCCGCCGCGGCCGAACTCGGCGTTGCCTTCGTGCCGTACTCGCCGCTGGGCCGCGGCTTCCTCACCGGCGCGTTCCGCACGGCGAACGACTTGAGCGACAAGGATTTCCGCCAGTTCCAGCCGCGGTTCACCGGCGACAACGCCGAGCACAACGCCGACCTGCTGGCCCCGCTGGCCGCGATCGCCGCGGCACACGGGATCACCCAGGCCCAGGCCGCCCTGGCCTGGGTGCACGCCCGCGCCGAGGTGCACGGTCTCACGGTGGTGCCGATCCCCGGCACGCGCAAGCGCAGCAGGCTGGCCGAGAACGTCGCGACGGCCACGGTGCGGCTCACCGCCGGGGAACTCGCGACGCTCGAGCCGATCGCCGGTCAGGTGGCGGGCAACCGGTACGCCGACATGTCCTTCACCTCCGCGGGCCGGGAGTAGCCGTCGGCGCGCCGCGGTCCGACAGGC
>NZ_JBHXAY010000103.1:0-22766 GCF_042728775.1 Nocardia sp. NPDC060259 | reverse complement strand
GCTTTCTGGATCAGTCGGGCCTGAAGACGCGGAGAAGCAGATCAGAACGGGCCGACGCCCGTCAGTGGGTTGCCGCCGTGGAGGAACCAGTAGGTGGCGATCGCGGTGGCGACGGCGAGCAGGACCACGGCGCCCGAGCCCCAGGCGGGGCGGGTGGCCCAGCCGCGGGCGCGGTCGAAGGACCAGCGGCCGGGACCGGTGAGGATGATCGCGAGGGACGCGCCGACCAGGATGGAGTCGAGCTCGACGCCGGTGGGGGTCGAGGCGTTGTACTGGAAGCCGGGGACCAAGCCCTGCTTGAACATCCACGCGTTCAGGATCGTGGCGAGCACGGCGCCCGCGGCGAGCGGGGTGGCCAGGCCGAGGACGAGCAGGATGCCGCCGCCCAGTTCGCCGGCGATCACCAGGGCCGTCGACAGCGACGGGTAGTCCCAGCCGCCGCTTTCCATCATGGTCTTGGTGCCGTCGAGGCCGGGGCCGTGGAACCAGCCGGTCAGCTTCTGCAGGCCGTGGTAGATGAAGGTGTAGCCGACCACCAGGCGCAGCACGAACAGGCCGAGGTCGAGGGTGCCGCGGCGGGGTTCCCGGTTGCGACGCTGCAGGCGCACCGTGCCCGCCGAGGCCGCGGCCGCGGGTGGGATCGAGGCGTAGCCGTAGCCGTCATCGCTCCCGCCCGCCGTGTGGGCCGCGCTCGCGGTGGGCACCTCGTCCTCGCCGGGGTCGAGACCGAGGTCCTCGTCGGTGCGCGGAATATCCTTGTGCAGATCCGGTTTCGGCATCTGTGTCGTCGGCGAATCGTAGGGGCTGGTCACCGGGCGACCCGCCGACGACGCGGCCGGTCCGGTCTGCGACGACCCGTCGGCCTGCGGTGTGTCATTCGACTTCTCGCTCACGGGTGTCACCTTATGACGTGCCGTCGCGGTGTGCCGGTCTTCCCTGGATCAGGCGTGTCAGGCCCGCTCGACTGCCGGTAACGTCTCTGGCATGAGTTCGGTATTCGCGGGCCGCGTGGCAGTCGGGTTGGCACTGGGCACCGTCTTGGTCGCCGGGTGCGCCCGGTTCGACGAGTCGGCGTCGAGCCCGTTCACCACCGAGCCGTCGCTGGGCGGGTCCAACGTGGAGCCGAAGAAGCCACAGGATTCGCCGTCGCAGGTGCCGCGGCCGACCGGCCCGTGTATCGACCCCGATCCGAACGTCATCGCCACCTGCCTGGACTCGGCGGCCGGGCTGATCCCGGTCGGCGACGGCGCGCTGGTGGCCGAGCGGCGCACCGGGCGCATCCTGCAGGTGACCCCGGTCGACGCGAGCACGCCGCAGCCGGCGCCGGTGGAGGTCGCGAGCGTGGCGGTCGACGGTTCCGGTGACGGCGGCATCTCCGACATCGCGCTGTCCCCCACGTTCGGCGAGGACGGGCTGATGTACGCCTACATCACCACCGGCAGCGACAACCGGGTGGTCCGGCTGTCCAGGAACGGCGGCGCGCCCAAGGAGATCCTCACCGGAATCCCCAAAGGCGCCACCGGGAATCGCGGCGCCATCGAATGGGCGACGCCGACCCAGCTGCTGGTGCTCACCGGCGATGCCGGAAACCCCGGCGCGGCAGCAGATCCCGGTTCGCTCGGCGGCAAGGTGCTGCGCCTGGAGTCACCGTCCTCGGGCGCCAACATTCCGCAGGTCGTCGCCGCCGGCATCGGTTCGGCCGGTGACCTGTGCCGCGACGGCAAGGACGGCATGTGGGTCACCGACCGCACCGCCGCCGAGGACCGGCTCCAGCACCTCGGCACCGACGGCACGCTGACCGTCTCCTGGACCTGGCCCGATCGTCCCGGCGTCGGCGGCTGCACCGCCACCGGTGACGGCGTCGCCGTCGCCCTCGGCGAGGGCAAGGCACTGGCCGCGGTCGGCGCCGACCCCAACACCTTCGCCGTCACCACCGCGCCGACCCTGATCGCCCAGGACAAGTACGGCAGGCTCCTGGGCGCCTCGGCCAGCGCCGACGGCAGCGTGTGGGTGACCACGACGAACAAGACCGACGGCGTACCAGGCGAATTCGACGACCGCGTCGTGCGAATCCCACCGCCCCAGGGCGGCGCGGGCGGCCCGGACTAACGCGAACCGCCCCCACCAGATTCCGGTGGGGGCGGTCGTTCTTCCGGCTTACGCGCAGGCAGCGAGGACCAGTTCGCGGACCTTGGCCGCGTCGGCCTGGCCACGGGTGGCCTTCATGACGTCGCCGACGATCTTGCCCGCGGCCTGGACCTTGCCGGAGCGGATCTTCTCGGCGATGTCGGGGTTGGCGGCGAGGGCCTTCTCGACCTCGGCCTGCAGGGCGGTGTCGTCGCTGACCATGCCAAGGCCCTTGGCCTCGACGATCGCGGCGGGCTCGCCCTCGCCCGCGAGGACGAAGTCGACGACCTGCTTGGCGACCTTGTTGTTGACGGTCTTGGCCTCGACCAGCTTGATGACCTCGGCCACCTGAGCGGGGGTGATCGGCAGGTCGGCGAGGGCGACCTCGCGCTCCTTGGCCTTCTCGGTCAGGTAGGCGACCCACCAGGAGCGCGCCTCGTTGGCGGGGGCGCCCGCCTCGACGGTGGCGATGATCAGATCGAGCGCGCCCGCGTTCACCAGGTCGCGCATGACCTCGTCGGACAGACCCCACTCGGCCTGGATGCGCGCGCGGACCAGCCACGGGTACTCGGGGATGGTGGCGCGCAGCTCGTCGACCCAGTCGGCGTCCGGGGCGACCGGCTCGAGGTCCGGCTCGGGGAAGTAGCGGTAGTCCTCGGCGGTCTCCTTGCGGCGACCCGCGGAGGTCGACCCGTCGGCCTCGTTGAAGTGGCGGGTCTCCTGGACGATCTCGCCGCCGTCGGTGAGCACGGCGGCCTGGCGGCGCATCTCGTAGCGCACCGCGACCTCGACGCTCTTGAGCGAGTTCACGTTCTTGGTCTCGGTGCGGGTACCGAATTCCTTGGCGCCCACCGGCATCAGCGAGACGTTGGCGTCGCAGCGCAGCGAGCCCTGCTCCATCTTCACGTCGGAGACGTGCAGCGAGCGCAGCACCTCGCGCAGCGCGGTGACATAGGCGCGGGCCACTTCGGGCGCGCGCTCACCGGCGCCGGTGATCGGCTTGGTGACGATCTCGATCAGCGGCACGCCCGCCCGGTTGAAGTCGAGCAGCGAGTGGCTGGCGCCGTGGATACGACCGGTCGCGCCGCCGACGTGCAGCGACTTGCCGGTGTCCTCCTCCATGTGCGCGCGCTCGATCGCCACCCGGAAGGTGGAGCCGTCGTCGAGGACGACGTCGAGGTAGCCCTCGGTCGCGATCGGCTCGTCGTACTGGCTGATCTGGTAGTTCTTCGGCTGATCGGGGTAGAAGTAGTTCTTGCGCGCGAACCGGCCCCACGGGGTGATCGAACAGTTCAGCGCGAGACCGATCCGGATGGCCGACTCGACGGCCTTCTCGTTGACCACGGGCAGCGAGCCGGGGAGGCCGAGGCACACCGGGCACACCTGGGTATTGGGTTCGGCGCCGAACTCGGTGGGGCAACCGCAGAACATCTTGGTCGCCGTGGACAACTCGACGTGGACCTCCATGCCGAGCACCGGCTCGTACCGGGAGATGACATCGGCGTAATCCATCAACTCGACCGTGGGTGCGCTCATGACTGCGCCTCGCTGACGCTCGGCTCCGTCATGACCGCACTGGCGGCTGTGCCGACTTCTCGCTCGCTGCGCTCGCTCATGGCGACCAGTCTATGTAAGCCCTACCGGGGCGGGATGTGCTGGGTGAGCCAGTCGGTGACGTAGGTCAGCACGGCCGGGTCGATGGTGGTCTCGATGGTGGCGTATTCGCTGGGTTTGCCGGTCTCGGTGGGCTGCATCAGGTGGTTGAGGCCGGGAAAGGTGTACACGGTCGCGTCCGGGTCGCCCGCCAGGTTGGCCCGCATCGGCGCTTCGTTCTGGGACACCAGGACCTGCTGGTCCTTGTCGCCGAAGAAGGCGAGCACGGGGATCCGCAGCGCTTCCAGTGCCGGTTTCGGGTCGTAGGTGAGGAACGAGGTCATGTACGGGGTGTTGAAGGAATCGATGGCCTCCTGCGACGCGCGTTCCTCGGGGGGCAGCGAATCGTTGTGTTGCTGGGCGAAGGCCTTGGCGCCGTCGATGTCGCCGGAGCGCAGCAGCGCCGACCACTGGGTGAGGTAGTCGACCTGCTCGTCGATCTTGTCCTGCGGTTCGCCCGCCGCGGCCAGGATGACCTTGTTCTGCTCGATCAGCACATCGGCACCGACCACCGAGGGACCGGCCATGAGCACCGCGAACGCGACGTTGCTGTCGGGCCGGGCGGCGACCAGCGGGGCGAGGTAGCCACCCTCGCTGTGCCCGAACAGCCCGACCTTCGCCGGGTCGATCTCGGGGCGTTCGCGCAGGAACGCGACACCGGCGGCCGCGTCGCCGGCGAGGTCGGCATAGGTGGCGTCGTCGAGTTTTCCGCTGGTGCCGCCGACGCCGCGGTCGTCGGTGCGCAGCACGGCGTAGCCGGCGCGGGTGAAGGTGTCGGCCAGCAGCAGGAACGGGCGGTGGCCCATCAGGTCTTCGTTGCGGTCCTGCGGGCCGCTGCCGGTGATCAGCAGCATCGCCGGGAACGGGCCGGTGCCTTCGGGTTCGGTGAGGGTGCCCGCGATGGTGATGTCACCGTTGCGGTAGGTGACGTCCTCACTGCGATACGGGTACGGCGGTTTCGGGTCCTGCGGCCTGGTGAGATTCTCGATCTGGCCGCGGCGCAGCACCAGCGGCGTCGTCTGGCCGGACTGCACCCAGTCACCGGTGATCTGCTCGCCGTCGAGCTTGCCGCGGAACCCGGGGTCGCCCGGCACGTCGGGAATCGTGAACTCGACCCGATCGGGTTCGGTGCGCACATCTTTCAACGGCGCGGCGCGCACACCCTGCACCGGGATGTCGATGGTGGCCGAATCGTTCTCGGCGAAGGTCACCCCGATCGAAATCGGCTGACCGGGCACCTCGATGTCACCGTGCCATGGCCCCTGTATCGCGGGCCCCGCTTCCTCGTCCGAGGAACAGCCCGTCACCAGCGCGGCGACGACGAACAGAACCGAAACGATCACTCGACCGGTGCGCATACGGAAACGGTACCGACGCGCACCGAAAAGTCGAGGACGCAGCGCTCAGCCGAAGAAGGCTTGTGCCTCGCTGAGCCGCTCGGCGGGAACCCGCTTGAGCTGCTTGGTGGCTTCCGACAGCGGCACGAGCCCGATGTTCGTGCCGTGCAGGGCGACCATCTGCCCGAAGTGACCCGCGTGCACCGCCTCCGCCGCGTGCACGCCGAACCGGGTCGCCAGGATGCGGTCGTACGGTGTCGGGCTGCCGCCGCGCTGCACGTGGCCGAGCACGGTGGTGCGGACTTCCTTGCCGATCCGGCGTTCGATCTCCGAACCCAGCTGCTGGGCGACACCGGTGAACCGCTCGTGGCCGAACTCGTCGATCCCACCCTCCCGCAGCGCGAAGCCGGAATCGGGTGCGGGATGCGCGCCTTCGGCGACCACGCAGATGAAGTGCTTGTCGCCGCGCTGGAAGCGGCTCTTGATCAGCGCGCACACCTGCGCCACGTCGAACGGCTCCTCGGGCACCAGGGTCAGGTGCGCACCCGCGGCGATGCCGGAGTTCAGCGCGATCCAGCCCGCGTGGCGGCCCATCACCTCGACCAGCATCACCCGCTGATGGGATTCGGCGGTGGTGTGCAGACGGTCGATGGCCTCGGTGGCGATCGAGAGGGCGGTGTCGTGGCCGAACGTGACGTCGGTGCAGTCGATGTCGTTGTCGATGGTCTTGGGCACGCCGACCACCGGAACGCCCTCGTCGGCGAGCCAGCTCGCCGCGGTCAGCGTGCCCTCGCCGCCGATCGGGATCAATGCTTCGATGCCGTTGTCGTCGAGGGTCTGCTTGATCCGGCCGAGCCCGGCGAGCAGCATGTCGGGATTGGTACGCGCGGTGCCGAGCATGGTGCCGCCCTTGGTGAGCAGCCGGTCGGTGCGATCGTCGTTGAGGATGCGGATCTTGCGGTCTTCTAGCAGGCCGCGCCAGCCGTCCTCGAACCCGACGATCGCGTCGCCGTAGCGGCCGTTCGCGGTGCGGACGACAGCCCGGATCACCGCGTTCAGGCCTGGACAGTCTCCGCCTCCGGTCAAGACTCCGATGCGCATGGCGTTCATCTTGCCGCACCGGGGGCGATCAGGGGCAGTTGCCTCCGGCCATCTCGCCGAGGTGACCCGAGAGCAGGGTCGCCATCTTGTCCAGCATGGTCATTCCGTCGGCGAAGGCGCCCGAATCCGGTTGCGCGGCCAAGGCGATCGCGATCCGGCCCGAGGGCGAATCGATGAGACCGAACTGGCGGACCAGGTATTTGCCCGAGGTGTCCGGACCCCAGCCGCCCTTGAATTCGGCGCTGCCGAACGCGCCGAGACCCCAGCGGTGGCTCGGCACGATCTGCTGCATGAGGCCGACCACGCGCTGGCTCTGCGGCAGGCACGGCAGGTTCGCGGCGAAGCGCACCTGATCGGCCAGCGCCCACTCGGCCTGACCGTAGATCGAGGCATCGGAGCGAGTGCGCACCGAGGGCACGGTGGTAGTGGTGTCGCCGCCTTCGCGCAACACGTTCCGCACGGACTCGGCCGCCGCGTCGCCCCCGCCGAGCGACTGCCACAGCGTGTCGGCGGCCCCGTTGTCGGAGGCGGTGATGGCGGCGGTCGCGGTCGTGCTGTACGACGCGTTGTTGCGCAGCGCGGCGATCGCCAACGGCACCTTGATGGTCGACCAGGCCGGACCCGAGGTCCAGGTGCCGAAGGTGACCATCTTCTCGCCGCCGACCGGCATGATCGCCAGTCCGAGGGTCCCGCGGAAGCCCTGCTGGAGCGCGGCGAAGTCGCCGGCCAGGCTGCCGGGTACCGCGATCGAGAAGTTGCCCGCGCCCGCGCCGGGATCCACCGCGGCGGCGGTCGTGGTCGTGCGCTGCGCGGTCGAGGACTTCGGCTCGTCACCGCAGCCGGCCACGAACAGGACGACGGCCCCGAGCAGCGCGGCGAGCGCCGCTGGGACAGGACGTCGGTCTTTCGTCATCATGTAAAACATCTTCGTTTCTAAACTCCCCCCGGGCTTCGGTGCCGGGGTAGCAGTTCCGACACCGTACTGGGCAGTATGGCCGAACGCACACTTCGACCGCGAAACGCTCAGGTCAGACGGTGTTCACCGGTGTAGATATTCATCGTGTCGCCCCGCAGGAACCCCACCAGCGTCAGATCCGACTCGGCAGCCAGATCGACGGCGAGCGAACTCGGCGCCGACACCGCGGCCAGGATCGGGATGCCCGCCATCACCGCCTTCTGGACGAGTTCGAAGGACGCGCGACTGCTGACGACGAGGATCAGCTCGTGCGCCGGAATCCGGTTCTCGCGCACCGCCCAGCCGATCACCTTGTCGACGGCGTTGTGCCTGCCGATGTCCTCGCGCAGCGCGAGCAGGGTGCCGTCGGCGGTGAACAGGCCCGCCGCGTGCAGGCCGCCGGTGGCCTCGAAGAGCTTCTGCCCGGCGCGCAGCTGTTTCGGCAGCCCGCCCAGGGTGTCGGTGGCGACGATCGCGGTGTCGTGCGGGATCGGGTAGCGGGTGCGGGTGCGCACCTCGTCGAGCGCGGACTTGCCGCAGAGCCCGCACGCGCCGGTGGTGAGGAAGTTGCGGGTGTGCAGCGGGACAGGCGTGCGCAGGCGGATGTCGAGGACGTTGTAGGTGTTGCGCCCTTCGCTGTCGGTGCCCGCGCAATAGCGCGCGGTGACGACGTCGTCGGCCGAGCCGATGACGTCCTCGCCGAAGAGGAATCCGTGGACCAGATCGATGTCGTTGCCCGGGGTACGCATGGTGACGGTGAGCGACTGCCCGTCGACGCGGATCTCGAGCGGTTCCTCCACCGCGAGGGTGTCGGGCCGCTGTATCCGCCCGGCCGGGGACAGCCGGGTCGTCTTGCGCCGTGCGGTGACTCTGCTCATCTAGGTTGCCGATCGGTTCGTTGGCTCCACGGGTCCTCGGCTCAACCGGTCGCGAAGCCGGCGACGAGGTTGATCGTCGCCGCGAGAATGACCGTGCCGAAAGCGTACGACAACCGGCGGTGCCGCAGCACGACGGCTTGCACAGTACCGAACGGTTGCCGGGTCATCGCTGTCTTCGATCGACGGTGGCGAAGTCGGTCTCGCGGGCGGTGCCGGTGAGCGCGGTGGTGAGCACCGAGGCGGGTTCGGCGGCCGTGGTGACCAGCGCGATGTGCGCGGTGACGACCGGGTCGACGAGGTCGAACACGCGGACCTCGGCGGTGGGGCCCAGGGTCGACACCCAGGGTCGCGGCACGATGCAGGCCCACCGTCCGGTGCGGGCGTGTTCGAGCAGGGTCGCCACCGAGTCGCTCTCCAGTTGCGGTGCCGCGACGAGCCCGCGGGTGGCCAGTGCGTCGTCGATGAGCTGGCGGCCGCGCATGCCCTTGGGGAGCAGGCACATCCGCAGGTCCAGCGCCTCGGCCCAGGAGATCGCCGCGGTGCTGCCCGCGAGCAGTTCGCTTCCCGCGACGAGGACGTGACGTTCCTGGTAGAGCGGGGTGCTGGTGAGCCCGTCGGTGTCGACGCCGTCGGCGTAGATGATCCCGGCGTCGAGCTCGAATCGGCGGATCCGGTCGACGATGTCGCGCGAGCGCAGACTGGTCTCGACCCGGATGCGCACCAGCGGATGCTCGGTGCAGAACGGATCGGTCAGCTGGGTGACGGTGGCCGACGCGGCCGGGATCACCCCGATCCGCAGCTCACCGGTGAGACCGGTCCGCAGCGCGCGCACCTCGTGTTCGAGCGCGTCGCGGTCGGCGAGAATCCGCCTGGCCCACAGCACGAGTCGCTCCCCTTCCGGGGTGAGTCCCTCGAACGTGCGCCCGCGCCGGACCAGCGGAACACCCAGCTCGTGTTCGAGTTTGCGGATCGCCTCGGACAGGGCGGGCTGGGAGACATAGCAGGCCGCGGCCGCGCGGGCGAAGTGCCGTTCGCGGGCGAGGGCGACGAAGTACTCGAGTTGACGAAACAGCATGTGCCCCCGCGGTCAGTCGTCCTCGGCGTCGTCGGCTGCCTTGTTGCGTGCCCGCGCGATCTCGAGTGCCCGCTCGGCGGTGGCCTGGTCGGGGTACGGGCCCATCCGGTCGCCGTACCAGCAGGTCTTGCCCTGCTCGGCCTTATGGTGCTTGATGCAGTAGTACCACTGGTCGTCATCAGCCATGCCGCCAGTATGCAACGGTTCGCATACCGGCGTCTCGAAGGTCGGGACCGAGTCCGCGGCCGGTTCGCGGATCAGTAGCGCGACAGCGATGCCCACCGCGACACCGATCACCGTGTCGACCGCGCGATCGGTGAGCATGGTGAGCGGATCGGCCGGCTCGGCCAGTTCGGTCATGGCCATGATCAGCGGGGTGAAGAACCCGAGCGCGACCGCGTAGTGGCGGGCCATGAACAACTCGGTCGGATAGAGCAGCGCGATGATCGCCGCCGCGAGCATCGCCGGGCTCGGGCCGGGGATCAGCAGCGGCGCGGTGACCGCGAGACCGATGAGGGTGCCGACGACCCGGTGCAGGCCGCGAGTGATCCGGTCGCGGGAGGTCGCGGCGGCCAGCGGCACCGCGGCGCCCGCCATCGCCCAGTTGGCGTGGCCGACCCCGAGCAGCAGCCCGATGCCGCCGGAGATCGAGATCGCCAGCGCGTAACGGCCCGCCTGGACGAACGAGACCCGGCCGGTCCGGTGCGGCGGGACCGCCCTCCGGAGGACGCAGGCGCCGGCTCGGCGCTCCCGGCTGATGGACTCGAACCAGCCGACCGCGACGCACAGCACCGCGGTGCACGCGCAGATCACCAGGGCCAGGAGCGGATCGGGCTGGGCGCCCGCCACCATCGCGATCGCCCCGAGCGCGAAGATCCCGAAGAACGGGCCCTCCGGCCGCAAGCCGAGCCGGTCGGTGATCGGCGAGGCGACCGCGGCGAAGGCGGCCACGGCCGCGACCAGCACGGCGGGCGATGCGGGCAGGCGGGCGAGCAGGACGCCGGCGCCGACGGCGCCGACCAGCATCACCGCGGCCTCGCTCTGGTGGATCAGCCGCTGCCGTGGCGACTCGGCGAAGCCGTACATGCCGGTGAAGGAGCCGAACACGGCGTAGATGAGCAGGTCGGTGCGGCCCGCGGCGATCAGCACGAGGCCGGGGATCGCCAGACCGACGAACACCCTGGCGGCGGGGAGGTGATCAATGTCGGTGACGAACCGTCGCATGGGCGGGCGCGCCCGGGTCGCCATGGTGCGCAAAGTGGTTCCTCCGAAGGTCGGTCACGGGGCGATGTCCCCTGAGCCGATGGAGGCATCGTCTACGACCGCCGCGGCACACGTCAAACCGTGCCTACGCAGGTGAAAGGCGGTTCTCGGCACCGTACCGGCGGTGACAAGCGCCGCCTATCGAGTGCTCGGAAGTTGGTCTTGGACGGGTCGGGGCGAGCGGGCGCAGACTCGAACGGTCCCCCGCGACACGCTCGATGTCGGTGCGCCGGAACCAGGCCTACGCCCATCCGTGACCTCGGCGGTAGAGAATCCCAAGCGGGCACCGACAGGCTTCGCACTCTCGTCGAAGGGAACATGTCATGGCTGACGGTCCGTTCACCGCGTATGACCCCGACAGCGGCCCGAGCGGCAACGGGCATCGCGAGGCGGTGCCGAAGGTCAAGCCGTACCACCATCCCGCCGCCGGCTGGGGCGCCGCGATCGCCGTCGGCAAGTTCATGGTCTTGAAGGAGCACGAGCCGCTCATCGGTACCAAGGCCATCCTCAAGATGAACCACGCCTCGCACGGCTTCGATTGCCCCGGCTGTGCCTGGCCCGACGCGACCGACGGTCTGCTGCTCGATGTCTGCGAGAACGGCATCAAGCACGTCACCTGGGAGATGACGCACAAGCGCTGCACCCCGGAGTTCTTCGCCGAGCACACCGTCAGCGAGCTGGCCACCTGGAGCGACTACGACCTGGAAGACCAGGGCAGGCTCACCCACCCGATGGTCTACGACGCCGAGACCGACCACTACGTGCCGATCAGCTGGCCCGCTGCGTTCGAGATGGTGGGCAAGGCGTTGCGTGAGCTGCCCGATCCGAACCTGGCCTCCTTCTACACCTCCGGCAGGCTGGGCAACGAGGCCACGTTCCTCTACCAGCTGATGGTGCGCGAACTCGGCACCAACAACCTGCCCGACTGTTCCAACATGTGCCATGAGGCGAGCGGCCGCGCCCTGCAGGCCTCGCTCGGTACGGGCAAGGGCACCTGCGACATCGAGGACTGGGACAAGGCCGACGCGCTGTTCGTGATGGGCATCAACGCCGCGTCCAACGCGCCGCGCATGCTCACCGCGCTGGCCGAAGCGCACAAGCGCGGCGCCCAGATCGTGCACGTCAACCCGCTGATCGAGGCGGGCTCGCGCAACACGATCATCCCGCACGACTTCGCCGCGATGGCCACCTTTCACCCCACCAAGACCAGCACCATGACCATGCAGGTGCGCATCGGCGGTGACTTCGCGCTGATGCGGGGCATCGCCAAACATGTTCTGGAAGAAGCGGAAACGGACCCGAAGGCGCTCGATCACGAATTCATCGAGCGCTACACCGACGGCTTCGACGACTACGTGCGCGAGGTCAAGGACACCACCTGGGCCGAGATCCAGCGGCAATCGGGCTTGAGCGAGAACGAGATCCGCAAAGCGGCGGGTATCTACTGCGACTCCGACCGCACCGTCGTCAGCTGGTGCCTCGGCATCACCCAGCACGAGCACGGCGTCGACACGATCCGCGAGATCGTGAATGTTCTTCTCCTGCGCGGCAATCTGGGCCGCGAGGGCGCGGGCCCGTCACCGGTGCGCGGCCACAGCAATGTGCAGGGCAATCGCACCTGCGGCATCGCCAACAACCCGACCACGGAGTTCCTCGACCGGCTGGCGCAGGTGTGCAAGATCGAGGTGCCGCGCGCGAACGGCTACGACGTGGTGTCAACGATCCAGGCGATGCAGGCGGGCAAACTCGAGTTCTTCCTCGGCATGGGCGGCAATTTCGTCGCCGCCGCCCCCGACAGCGCCTACACGTTCGCGGCGTTCCGGAAGTGCGGCTTCACGGTCAATGTCAGCACCAAGCTGAACCGCAGCCACGTCATCCACGGCAAACGCGCGCTGATCCTGCCGTGCATCGGCCGCACCGAGCGCGATATCCAGCGCAGCGGCCCGCAGATCACGTCGATGGAGAACGGCATGGCCGTGGTGCACATGTCACGTGGCATGAAGAAGCCCGCGTCGCCGCATCTGCTCTCGGAGCCGGCGATCCTGGCAGGCATCGCGAAAGCCGCACTGCCCGAGACGAAGACGCCGTGGGAGTACTACATCGAGGACTACGACCGCATCCGCGACACCATGTCGAAGGTGCTGCCCGGCTTCGAGGACTACAACCGCCGGGTCCGGCTGCCGCTGGGTTTCCGCATCCGCCAGCCCGCCCGCGAGCTGATCTTCCTGACCCCGTCGGGCAAAGCGGAGTTCTCGACGGTGACGCTACCGGACACCGTCAATCCGCCCGGTGTGCTCACGCTGGCCACCCAGCGCTCGCACGACCAGTGGAACACCAGCATCTACTCCGACAGCGACCGCTACCGGGGCGTGCAGCACCTGCGCACGCTGATCTTCATGAACGAACACGATATGCGCGAGCGCGGGCTGACGGAGTTCGACGAGGTCGACATCACCAGCACAGCCCGCGACGGGTCGACCCGCTCGCTGCACCGGTACAAGGTCGTCCCCTACGACATTCCGCCGGGCTGCGCGGCCGGGTACATGCCGGAGATGAATGTGCTGTGCGCGATCGGCGATTTCAGTACCGAGAGCGATCAGCCGCTGATGAAGAGCGTGAAAGTCACTGTCACACCGTCGAGTTGAACCGCCGAGGAGGCATTGTGAACGTGCACACGCGAAAGACCACTAGGTAGCGCCGATGTCGTATCTCCTCGCACTGGTCGCCGAAGCCGACGAGGGTTCCCCGGCGGCGCAGCTGGCGGCCGAGACGCAACGGGTCGCGGTCCGCAACAACGTCGACGTGGTGACGCTGGCCGAACTCGACACGCTGCCCGCCTACAGCGCCGACCTCGACACCGAGGACGGGCGGCCGTTGATCGCCAACCAGCTGCGCCGCTCGACGCTGGAAGCCGACGGTGTGCTGCTGTTCGCCGACGAGGGCACGGAGGTGTCGACGCTGGCCGAGAGCGTGCTCGCCTGGCTGGCGCATTCCGGGTCGGGACCGGCGCCGACGGTCGAAGGCAAGCCGGTCGCGGTGATCACGGCCGGGCCCGGTGAGGTCGTCAACCAGAACATGGCGGATCGGTTGCGCAAGGCGGGCGCCGAGGTGGTGGCCGACGGCGTCTCGATCACCGGCTCGTGGAGCGATCCGGCCACGATCACCCGGCTGGGTGACACTGTGGTCGCCGTGGCGTCCGCGGGCTGAGCCCGAGTCCCGGCCGCGATCTCGTTCGAGGCCGCGGCCGGGTCGTGTCAGTAGACGTACACCACCGCGTTCTCGCCACCGGTGCAGGTGACGAGCTTGCCTTCCGGCACGCAGTTCATCGTGTAGGTGCGACCGGTCACCGGGCTCGCCGCCACCACCGACCGGGGGCCGGTGCCCGAGCCACCGCTCGCGTAGGCGGCTCTGACCGCTTCGGCGAAGCCACAGCTGGTCACCGTGCTGCCCACCGCCGCCTTACCGAAAGCCCCACTGGCGCTGCCGGATTCACAGGGCTGCGCACCGGCGGGCAGAGTGACCGGGCCCGCCGAGGTGGTCGGGGCCGCGGTGGTCGCGCGGGGGGCCGTGGTGGCTACCGCGCCACCGGCACCACCGACAGGGGCGGCCGAGCTCGGCGCTGCGCTCGTGGTCTGCGCCGAGTCCGCGGCCGACATCAGCCGCCAGCCGATCGCGCCACCGATGGCCAGCACCACGACGGCGAGGACACCGACGAGTACCGGCAGCAGCACGGAGCGCTCGCGGCGCGAATCCTGGTGCTGCCAGGACGGTTCCGGATCGTAGCCGGGATCGTACGGGTCGCCCCCGTAGGCCGGATCACGGTAGGCGTGGTCGCCGTAGGCATTGTTCGGATCGTCGTACTGCTGCGCATAGGCATCCTGCGCGGGGCCGGTGTACTGCCTCCGCGCCGGATCATCCGGCGGTGCCTGGTGCGCGGGGAACGGCGCGGCGCCACCCCGATACTGCCGAGTCGCCTGTGCCCGTTG
Organism: Nocardia sp. NPDC060259; assembly: GCF_042728775.1. Lineage (NCBI taxonomy): Bacteria > Bacillati > Actinomycetota > Actinomycetes > Mycobacteriales > Nocardiaceae > Nocardia > Nocardia sp. NPDC060259. The sequence continues at coordinate 8,391 of NZ_JBHXAY010000103.1, read as the reverse complement.
CGGATCCACGTCGTCGTATTGCTCGGTCGACGCTGCAAATCGGTCAGCTCCGGGCGGCGTGCCCTGATAGTGCTGGGTCGGCGCCGACCGCTGCGCATCGATACCCGCCGGGTCGTATTGCTCGGTCGCAGGCGCGAATTCGTCCCCACCACCGAAGTGCCGCGTCGCGGCCGACCGCATCGCATCGACGGCCGCCGGGTCGTACTGCTCGGTGGGCGGCGCGAAGTCACCCTCCGGCGCACCGAAGTGCCGCGTCGCCGCGAATCGCTGCGGGTCGTCGGCCGGCGCCGGGCGTGCGCCGTACTGCTCGGTCGGCGGGGTGAACAGGTCGGCGGGACCGTCGTCGAATCGGTCTGCCGGAGAACCGAATCGGCTGTCCGGTCCGGCGGGGTCCCCGTCGAACTTCTGCGTGGGAGCGAACCGCGGAGCCAGGCTCGCGGACTCGTCATCCAACTTCCCCGCCGGAGAACCGAATCGGGCATCCTGGTGCGCGTCGTCGAACCGCTGCGGGTCGCCGGACTGGGCCGGACGTCCGCTGTACTGCTCGGTCGGCGGGGTGAACAGATCGACGGGACCGTCGTCGAATCGGTCTGCCGAAGAATCGAATCGGGCGTCCGGACCGGCGGGTTCGACGTCGAACTTCTGCGTGGGAGCGAACCGCGGGGCGGGGCTCGCCGAGGCATCGTCGAACTGCCCTGCCGGAGAACCGAATCGGGCGTCCTGATTCGAGGTCGGGGCGCCGTACTGCTGGGTGGGGGCGGCGCGTTGCGGGACCGGGCCCGACGGTGCGTCGAGGCGAGGTGGGGCCGGTCTGCCGGTGTCGGAGGGCGGAATGAAGCCGGTGGGCGCGGGGAACGGCGGGGCCGAGGTCGGGATCGGGGCGGAGGATTCGCCGGGGTGGGTGCCGTCGTAGAGGTGTGCGTCGGGGAACGGGCGCATCTTCGGGAGGCCCTGATCCGGGGTGTAGGCCGGCGGAGGCTCGGGGGCGGCGGGGGCGGCCGTGGCGTCCGCGGGTGGAAGGGGGGTGAAATGGGTGTCGGCGGCGCGGATCTCGGCGGGGCCGGTCGGCTGGATCACCGCGGGGATGGAGATCTCGCCGGTGCCCTCGACCGGGACGCGGTGGAAACCGGTGGTCTCGGCCGGGCCGGGCGCGGCGGCGGGCGGACGGATGATCAGCGTCGGCTGGGCACCGGTCGCGCTCGTCTGGCTGCGCGAGGTCTCGATGCCGCCGGTCGCGGTCACCGCGCCGACTACACGGAACTCACCGGTCGGCGTCGGCGCGGGCTCCGCCGCGTCCTCCCCCGGCGCGCCGGGAACAGCGCGTCCACCGGTCGTCGCCCCAGCGGGCGCGCCACCAGGCACACTGCGTCCACCCGTCGTAGCACCGGCAGGCGCGCCACCGGGCACATTCCGGCCGCCGGTCGTCGCACCCGCAGGCGCGCCCGAAGGCGTTCCACCAGGAACGCTGCGCCCGTCAGTCGTCGCACCCGGCGGCACATTCGGGGCTGCGGCACCTGCAGCGAAGCCGCCGGGCATGTCACGTCCCGGCACTGGACCGGATGGCATCTGACGCGCGCCGGTCGCTGCACCGAACGCCGCGCCCGGAGTACCGGACGCACCATCTCCGGCCGCCGCGCCTGCGGCACCGAATGCGGCACCAGCCGACCCTGCACCTGCGGGACCGAAGGCACCGGCGGGAGCCTGCCCACCGCCGACCTGCCCGTGCCCACCGGGCTGCGGATACCCGGGCGCCCACATCGGCGCACCACCCTGTATCGCCGCGGCCAGCGCCTCTCGCGCCGCCACCGCGAGCGCACCCGCGCTCGGGTACCGATCGGCCGGATCCTTGGCCATGCCGCGCGCGATGACCTCGTCGAGGGTCGCCGGCAGGCCGGGCAGGATCTCGCTGGGGCGCGGCGGGGTCTCCGAGAGGTGCGCGCGGATCAGCACGCTCATGCTGGCCGCGGGGAACGGCGAGGCGCCGGTGAGGCATTCGTGCAGCACGCAGGCCAGCGAGTAGACATCGGCGTGGTGCGAGATCGGGCCGACGTCGAAGCGTTCCGGCGCCATGTAGATGTAGGAGCCCATGGCCATCCCGGCCTGGGTCACCGCGCTGTCGCCCTCGGTATGGGCGATGCCGAAGTCGGCGAGGTAGGCGAAGTCGGCGGGTGTCACCAGGATGTTGGCCGGCTTCACGTCGCGATGCACCAGACCGCCCGCGTGCGCGGCATCGAGTGCGGCGGCGATCTGCTCGACCACCGCGACCGCGCGATCGGGGCTCATCGGCCCACCGGTACGCAGCACGTTCCGCAGGTCGGTGCCGGGGACCAGGCGCATGTCGATGAACAGCACCCCGTCGATCACGCCCCAGTCGTGAATCGGGATGACGTGCGGTTCGGCGAGCTTGGCCGCCGCTTGGGACTCCCGGCGGAATCGGACCTGATAGGCCGGGTCCTGCGCGAGTTCCTCCGCCAGCAACTTCAGGGCGACCACTCGGTCCTTGCCGGTGTCGTAGGCCTCGTAGACCTCGCCCATCCCGCCTTTGCCCAGCATCGACCGCAACTCGTACGGACCGAACCTGCTCCCCGTCCGTGACCCAGGTGCCTGCACCAGCGTCCGCCTCCCACTTCTCGCATGCCCGAAGACCTGCTCGTCAGAAGGAGGATTCTCCCGGTGCCACCACGCCGTGGTCAAACGCGAACACGATCGCGGCGGCTCGATCACGCAGGTCCAGCTTGCCGAATATATGCCCTACGTGGCTTTTCACGGTGACTTCCGAGATACCGAGTTCGGCGGCGATCTCGCTGTTGACCCGGCCTCGCCCGATCAATTCGAGCACTTCGTACTCGCGTGCGGTGAGTTCGCCGAGCCGGCTGTCGGTGCGGGTCCCGGCCGGTTTGACGGTCCGGTAGGCGGTGAGCACCCGCCCGGTCACCGAGGGGTCGAGCCAGGCGCCGCCCGCGGCCACCGTGCGCACCGCGCGGATCAGGTCCTCGGCGGGTGAGTCCTTGAGCAGAAACCCCGCCGCGCCAGCGCGCAGAGCGCCCGAGAGAAGCTGGTCGTCGTCGAAGGTGGTGAGGACGAGGACCGGCGGAGCGTCGGGGCGAGCGCGCAGCAACCGTGTCGCATCGATACCGCCCACCCGCTTCATCCGCAGGTCCATCAGCACCACGTCGGGACGGTCGGCGGCGACGGCGGCCACCACCTCGTCACCGTCGGCGCATTCGCTGACGGTGAAGCCGTCGCGGCGGCGCAGGATCCGGCGCAGCCCGCCGCGGACGAGTTCCTGATCGTCCACGACGAGCACCGACACCGGGTTCTCGATCGGCGCGGCGGCCGTCACATGTCCTCCTGGGGTTTGGTTCTGAGCATGCCGGGCAGCATGGCCGTGATCGTCGAACACGCGCCGGACTTGAGCGGGAACCTCGCGCGCACCGTCCATCCGTCGTCGGCGGCGCCCGCGGTGATCGACCCGCCGAGCAGTTCGGTGCGCTTGCGCATGCCGCGCAGACCCATGCCGACGTCGTGCCGCGGGGGCGGGCCGAGCGGCAGCGGATTGGTCACCACCAGCGTGGCCGCCTCGGTGCTGACATCGAGCCGCACCGTCGCGGCGTTGCCCGGCGAGTGCTTGGCGACATTGGCCAGCGATTCCTGCCCGATCCGGTACAGCGCGTGCCCGACGGTGCCAGCCACGACAGCCAGGTCGCCGGTGCGGGCGTAGTCGACGATGAGCCCCGCGCGCCGGAAGTCGCCGACGAGTTCGTCGATATCGGCGGCGCTGGGCTCGGGCGCCAGCAGCGCGGGACTGGTGTCGAGCATGCCGACGGTGCGGCGGATGTCGGCCATCGCCTGCCTGCCGAGGCGCTCGGCGTCGACCAGCGCCTCCACCGCCTCGGTGACGTCGTCGTCGGTCTGCAGCGCGCGCCGGGCCGCGGTCAGGTGCAGCAGGGTGATCGACAGCGAGTGCGCGATCACGTCGTGCACCTCGCGCGCGATCCGGCGCCGTTCCTCGTCGGCGGCCTGACCGGCACGAATGGCCTGGTTCTCGCGCTCCTGATACAGGAAACGGCGCTGGTACTGCAGCATCACCCCGCAGAAGACGCCGAGCATGATGCCCATGACATACATCGGCAGCCCCTGCAACCGCTGTCCCTCATTGCCCCACTGCACGTGGCCCGCGAGGTCGAAGGCGACCAGCTCGAGGATCGCGAGCAGCGCGAACCCGATGGTGAGCCCGCGTGACGCGACCGCGGCCACCTCACCGGCGACGATCACCAGCACGAACGGCGCGAAATCGGCGTTGACCGGCTGCAGCAGGAACAGTGCGCACGACAGCAGCGCCGACCCCTTCAACAGCAGCGGGTGCGGCTTCACCCCGAAGATCGCGAACAGCGGGATCGGCAGGAAGGCGGTGGCCATCGCGATCAGCGGCAGCGGACTCGGGAAGTAGGAATGCCGCTGGATCACGGCCGCACCGGTGATCACCAGCAGGGCCAGGTCGGCGCCGATGATCACCGCCGGGGGGTAGTCGTAGGGCAACGACTCGATGCGCTCGCGCACGGTATGGAGCAGCCGACGCACCCCCGCCCGCGGCCGGTCCGCGAGCCGCCGCCAGCGGCTCGTCCGGCCCGCCATACTCGCGGGGATGGCGTGACTCACCTCCATGGGGTAAGGCTAGCCGCCGTGCCCTCGGCCCGTCATCGTCCCGCGAACGGTGCCCCTCTCCTACCCGGGTAGGAGAAGAAGTCGGGTCCCCGGCACGACGATTCGGGTGACGCGCGTCCGTAGCGTTTGGGTCATCGCTCACGGAAGGTGAAGCCCATGACCTGGACCGATCAGCATCAGCGCACTGCTATCGTGCAGACCGTGCTCGCCAGGGCAGCGATCGACCCGAACGACCCAGGCCTGTTCGCCGGCCTCCCCGGGATCGACCGGCTCTTCGGCGGGATCGACGGATTGCTGCACGCCCTGTCCTACCGCTGGAACAATCATTTTCGCGCCAAACTCGAACAGGCCGAGCTCGAAGGACAGACGGCCGTCGAGGCTTATCTGGAACTTGCGGCCGAACAGCCCGCGCTGCGTGCACTTCTCGACGCGCGAGCGGCGACCGTGCAGACTACGCGTACCCGCGCCTTCGCGCGCTGAATTCCCGTCCAACCAAAAACCCATGGGGGACATGACATGCCGGACAACGATTCGCCGATGCTCGAGCTGACGCGGGTGGTCAAGCAGTACCGCGTCGGCGAACAGCAGGTCCGCGCGCTCGACGAGGTGAGCATGCGGATCGAGGCAGGCCAGTTCACCTCGATCATCGGGCCTTCCGGCTCGGGCAAGAGCACCCTGCTGCACCTGCTCGGCGCACTGGACCGGCCCGACGAGGGTTCGATTCGCTTCCGCGGCACCGAGATCGGCGATCTCGACGAAGACGCCCAGGCCGCGTTCCGTTTGCAGCAGGTCGGTTTCGTCTTCCAGTTCTTCAACCTGCTGCCCACGCTGTCGGCGTGGGAGAACGTGGCGGTGCCGAAACTGCTGGACGGCACCGGATTACGCAAAGCCAAGCCGCGAGCGCTGGAACTGCTCGACCTGGTCGGCCTCGGTGACCGGGCGCAGCACCGGCCCGCGGAACTGTCCGGCGGGCAGATGCAGCGCGTCGCGGTGGCGCGCGCGCTGATCATGGACCCGCCGCTGATCCTGGCCGACGAACCCACCGGCAACCTCGACTCCAAGACCGGTGCGTCGATCCTGTCCCTGCTGGGAGACATCACCGCACAGGGGAATTCGGTCGTGATGGTGACCCACGACATGGGCGCGATCGCCTACTGCGACCGGGTGATCACGCTGCACGACGGGCGCATCGACGCCGACGACCTGGTGGCGGAGCGGGTGGACGCATGATCGCGGCCATGTGGGATCGGTTGCGGCTGTTCAATATCGGTGAACTGATCCGCCATCCCGGCCGCACGATCATGTCGACGGCGGTGATGGCGGTTTCGGCCGCGCTGCTGGTCGCCGTGCTGAGTATCTCCGGATCGGTCACGGGGTCGGTCGACCGGCTCACCCAGGGCCTGGCGGGCGACGCCGTCCTCGAGATCACCGGCATCACCGACGCCGGTTTCGAACAGTCGCTGCTGACCCAGATCGCCGCGACACCCGGTGTCGCCAAGGCGGTTCCGATGCTGCGCAGCACGCTCGGCGCAGGCCCCGACCGGGCCATGCTGGTCGGCGCCGACCAGAATATCGCCGCGCTCGGCAGCGACTTGGCCGAACCGATGTCGCAGCACACCACCAAGCTGCTGACCACGCCGAGGGGCGTGCTGGTCGGCGCGGCGATGGGCTACCAGGTCGGCGACAGCATCCCCATCGGGTGGGGTACCGCGACCGTCGCGGGCATCCTCGACGACGAGGCGACCAACCGGCTCAACGGCGGTCACCTGGTCGCGGCGCCGCTGCCGCTGGCCCAGCTGCTCACCGACCGGGTCGACAAGCTGGACTCGGTGCAGATCCTGCCCACCCCGGGCACCGACGTGACCGCCCTGCGGGCGGCGCTGACCACCGTGGTCGACGGGCGCGCGGTGGTCGCCGAACCCAGTCTGCGGACCGCGCAGGCGGGCGGTGCCATCCAGATCATGCGCTATTCCACGTTGATGTCCTCGGCGGCGGCGCTGATGGTGTCGGCGTTCCTGATCTACAACGCGATGAGCATGGCGGTGACGCAGCGCAGGCCGACGCTGTCGCTGCTGCGCGCGATCGGCGGACAGCGTGGTCCGATGGTGCGCGATCTGCTCGTCGAAGCGGCGTTGCTCGGGCTGATCGGCGGTGTCATCGGGTCGGCGATCGGTGCGATGATGGGCCGGGTCGCGATCGGGCGCCTGCCCGCGGCGATCGTGCAGTCGGTGGAGGCTCGGACCGAGTTCATGGTGCCGGATTACGCTGTGCCAGTGGCGATCGCGGCGTGCGTGGTGGCTACGGTGCTGGCGGCGGCGATCGCGGCGCGGCAGGTGTACAAGGTCGCACCGGTCGAGGCGCTCGCGCCGGTGGAGGCCGGTCACTCGGCCGCCGACAGTGCGGTCCTGCGCTGGGCGGCGCTGGCCGGCGGCATCGGCCTCGTCGGGGCGGCCATCACGCTGGCGTTCCTCGATCTCGGGCGGCTCTCGCTCGCCGCGATCTCGACGTCGTTCGCGGCGGCCGTGCTGCTGTGCTTCGCCGCGACCGGGCCGATCGTGCGCGGCGCCGCCGGGATCGCCCGGTGGTTCGGCGCGCCGGGCGCACTGGGGGCGACGACCTTGGAGCGGGCGCCACGCCGCGTCTGGGCGACGGCGATGACGGTGATGATCGGCGTGGCGGCTGTCGTCGCGCTCGGTGGGGCGTCGGGCAATATGGTCGACTCGGCGACCAAGTCGTTCGAGAGTCTCGGCGACGCCGACCTGTATGTGAGTCCCAGTCCGGTGGAACAGTTCCCGACGGGGCCGGTGCTGCCGCCGGACATGGCCGAGCGGGTCGCCGCGGTGCCCGGCGTCGCGCAGGTGCGGCCCGCGCAGATGGCCTTCGCGACGGTCGGCAGCGGGCGGGTGATGCTGCAGGGCTATCCGGCTCGCAACGACGACATCCGGCTCGGCGCGGTCGACACGGCCGTGATCGAACGGATGGAGCGCGGCGAAGGTGTCGTCGTGACCAGGGACGTGGCGCGCTCGATGCACCTCGCGGTCGGCGGCAAGCTCACCATGCCTACCCCGTCCGGCGAACGCACTGTGCCTGTGCTGCAGGTGATTCCGTACTTCACCGCGGTCTCCGGCGTGGTGATGATGAATCTGGATCAGATGCGCGAGTGGTACCAGCGGCCTGGCGAGACCATTCTGTCGGTGCAGTTCGCGCCGGGCGCCGACCCGGAGGCGGTGCGCGCCGCCGTGCGCGCGGCGGTACCGCAGGAGATCCATGTCGACACCGGCGCCAGCATGGTCGAGGCGATCTCGTCGAGCGTGCAGCAGGGTGCCGCGATGAGCAACATGATCCTGTGGATCGTGGTCCTCGTGGCGACGGTGGCGCTGCTCAACACGCTGATGCTGTCGGTGCTGGAGCGGCGCAGGGAACTGGGCGTGCTGCGAGCCATGGGGACCAACCGCAAGTTCCTGCTGCGCTCGGTGCTCGCCGAGGCTGCAGGCATCGGATTCATCGGCGCGGCAATCGGACTCGTGATCGGCGCGGCGGTGCAATACCTGGGCACCGTGGCGATCGGGCACGCGATGACCATCGACATCGTCTACCAGCCGAGTCCGCTGCTGGTCGTCTACGGTGCGGTCGCCCTCGGCCTGGCGCTGCTCGGGTCGATCCCGCCCGCGCTGCGGGCCGCCAGGATGCCGATCGTGGCGGCGCTGGCGGTGGACTGAGATGTGC
>NZ_JBHXAY010000102.1:0-23340 GCF_042728775.1 Nocardia sp. NPDC060259 | reverse complement strand
AACAACCCCCCCACTTCGGCGGCCCGGTTCTTTTTTTATTAACCCCCGGTTCACCGGTGCGGTTCACCCCCCGCGGGCCGGGCCGGCGCGCCCCGCCCCTTCTGTTCGGGGTGACTGACGGGACTCGAACCCGCGACAGCCAGGATCACAACCTGGTGCTCTACCAACTGAACTACAGTCACCATCACCGGTTATTCACCGGCGCGGTAAATACTAGCTTGTCTCAGCCTCCAAGCCCTAATCCGCTGGTCGGGGGCTTGATCCGGTGACATCGATGGCCTCGGTGACGGCTTCGGCGACCGCCGCGATCTCCGTGGTGGAGGGTCCGGGCAGCGGCACGAACGCGGTGCGGCGGTAGTACTCGAGCTCGCGGATGGATTCCTTGATGTCGGCCAGGGCGCGGTGCGCGAGGCCCTTTTCCGGCTGACCGAAGTAGATCCGCGGATACCAGCGGCGGCACAGCTCCTTGATCGAGCTCACGTCGACCATCCGGTAGTGCAGGTGCTCGTCGAGTTCGGGCATGTCGCGGGCGATGAAACCGCGGTCGGTGGCGATCGAGTTACCGCACAGCGGCACGGTGCGCGCGGTGGGCGCGTACTGGCGGATGTAGTCGAGCACTTCGGCCTGGGCCTGCTCGAGGGTCACGGTGGAACGCCGAACCTCTTCGGTGAGACCGGATTTCGCGTGCATATCGGCGACGACCGGTGGCATGCAGGCGAGTGCGGCGTCGTCGGCGTGGATGACGATGTCGACACCGTCACCGAGGATATTCAGGTCGCTGTCGGTCACGAGCGCGGCGATCTCGATCAGCTTGTCGCTGTCGAGACGGAGCCCCGTCATCTCGCAATCCATCCAGACCAAGAGTTTGTCGGACACCTGAGCCACCCTAACGGGCGATACAGTTTGCTTGGAATTCCCCGCAGACGTTTCGAGCATTTCTTGCGTACGGCAGTCATGACCAGACGGAGGACGCGCGAATGACCACCCCCCAGGAGAAGGCGGCAGCGGCACGCAAGGCGGCCGAGGAGGCCGCGCGGGTCGCCGCCGAAGCGGCCGCGGCAGCGGAGGCCGCCGAAAAGGAAGCCGCCGCCGCGGGCACCGGATCAGCTATCGCATCCGGCGAGGCCGGCGAGATCGCGGGGGGTTACGCGTTCGACGGACCGGCGCTCGAGCTCGGCACGGTGATGATCGACGGTGCGGCGGATCCCGCGGCGCGCGTGCGCATTCCGCTGCGGATGATGAACCGGCACGGCCTCGTCGCGGGCGCCACCGGCACCGGCAAGACCAAGACTTTGCAGGGCATCGCCGAACAACTGTCCCGCGCTGGCGTTCCCGTGGTGATGGCCGACGTGAAGGGCGACCTGTCGGGGCTGAGCGAACCGGGTGAGGACAACGAGAAGATCCGCGGCCGCGCCACCGAGACCGGCGCGAGCGGCTGGGCGCCGAGCGGTTTCCCCACCGAGTTCGTCTCGCTCGGCACCGGCGGCATCGGCGTGCCGATCCGGGCGACGATCACCTCGTTCGGCCCGATCCTGCTCAGCAAGGTGCTCGGCCTCAACGACACCCAGGAATCCACCCTCGGGCTGATCTTCCACTGGGCCGACCAGCGTGGCCTCGCACTGCTGGACCTGAAGGATCTGCGCGCGGTGATCACCCATCTCACCAGCCCGGAGGGCAAGGAAGATCTCAAGGGCATCGGCGGTGTCTCGGCGCAGACTGCGGGCGTGATCCTGCGCGCCCTGGTGAATCTGGAAGCCGAGGGCGGCGACACGTTCTTCGGCGAACCCGAACTCGACCCGGCCGATCTGCTGCGCACCGCGGGCGGGCAGGGCGTGATCACGCTGTTCGAGCTCGGCCAGCAGGCGGCGCGGCCGGTGCTGTTCTCCACCTTCCTGATGTGGGTGCTCGCCGATCTGTTCCAGACGCTGCCCGAGGTCGGTGACGTCGACAAGCCGAAGCTGATCTTCATCTTCGACGAGGCGCACCTGCTGTTCGCCGACGCGTCCAAGGCGTTCCTGCAGCAGGTCGAGCAGACGGTGAAGCTGATCCGGTCCAAGGGCGTCGGTGTGTTCTTCTGCACCCAGTTGCCCACCGACATCCCGAATCCGGTGCTGTCGCAGCTGGGCGCCCGGATCCAGCACGCGCTGCGCGCCTTCACCCCCGACGATCAGAAGGCGCTGGCGAAGACGGTGCGGACCTATCCGAAGTCGACGGTCTACGACCTGGAGGAGGCGCTGACCTCGCTGGGGACCGGTGAGGCGATCGTCACCGTGCTCTCGGAGAAGGGCGCGCCGACACCGGTCGCCTGGACCAAGGTCGCGCCGCCGCGTTCGCTGATGGACACCATCGGCGACGACCGGATCAAGTCCAAAGCGCTGTCGAGCGCCCTGCAGGGCAAGTACGGGCAGAGCGTCGACCGGGAGTCGGCCTACGAGATGCTGCTGGCCAGTGTGGCCGCCGCCGCTCCGACGCCCGAGACGCCGCAGGCGCCGGGGCGCGCGCAGGCACCGCAGGAAGAGGACTCGGCGGCCGAGCGGATCATGAAAAACCCGGCGGTGAAGAGCTTCCTGCGCTCAGCAGCGAGCGCCGCCGGTCGCGAGATCAGTCGCAGTATCTTCGGCACCCGGCGGCGCTAGCGGAGTTCGGCTCAGCTGCTGCCGAACCAGCCCCAGGGGAACCAGTTGTTCCAGCCGTAGCCGCCGCCGTAGCCGCCGCCGTAGCCGCCGCCGTGGCCGCGGTCGCAGCGGTCGTAACCACGGCCGTACCAGTCGTTGTCACAGCGGTAGTTGCGGTCGCAGTTGTAGTCACAGCGGTGGCCGCGGTCGCAGCGGTCGTAGCCGTAGCCGCGGTTCCAGTCGTTGCACCGTCCGCGGTCGGTCTGTACCAGGTCTGGGACGGCGGCGGGCAGGGCGAGCGCTGGGGTCGCCATTGTCAGTGGGAAGGTGACGGCCGCACCAACCACTGCCATACTCATAAGTAGCCGGCGTACGCCGACCTCGCGTGTTCCGTAGATCTTCATGGCTGCCTTTTCCGGCGCGCTCGTCCTCGGCTCTGCGCGCCGTCTGTCGAGTTGGTTGATATTCCCCGACTTATCTGATAGTAGGCGCGCGACCGTGCCGCCACCAGACCGGTGGCGGCGGAAATACCGGCTTTATTCGGGGAGTTCGCGCCTCAGCAGATCGGTGGTCGTTTCCCGGCGCAGCAACTGTGTGGCGCGGCCGTCGGCGACGGCGACGATCGGCGGCCTGCCGACGGTGCGGTAGGTCGAGGCCAGCCCATGGTGGTAGGCGCCGGTGCACGGCACGGCGAGTACTTCGCCAGGGCGCAGATCGGCGGGCAGGCGCACACCCGTGGCGATGAGCTGCCCGGATTCGCTGTGCCTGCCCGCGATGGACGCGGTCAGCTGCGCGCCGGTCGGGTGCCGGTTGACCACGACCGCACTGCCGTTCCCGCCGCCACAGCCGTCGACGATCACCCTGGTCCCACCGTCGGTGGTCTCGGTGACGGCCAGCACCCGGTACAGGGTGACACCGGCCCTGGCGACGATCGCCCGCCCAGGTTCCATGGTGAGCGCGGGGCGGGGGAAGCGGTGCCGCGCGCAGGCCGCGTCCAGTGCGTCGTCGAGGATGTCGGCGAGCTCGTGCAGATTGAGCTCGGCGTCACCGCTGCGGTAGGCCACCGCGTGCCCGCCGCCGATGTCGAGATGGGTGAGCAGCATGCCGTATTCGTTGTCGATCCAGGCCATCTCGCCGATCATCCGGCGGATCGCCTCGCCGTAGTGGTCGGGATTGTGGATCTGCGCGCCGAGATGGCAGTGCAGTCCGATGAGTTGCAGGTTCGGCTGGGTGGCGATCCTGGCGACGGCGGTCTCGAACGAATCGCCGCCGAGCGGGAAGCCGAACTGGGGACCGCCGGGCACCTCGATGCCGGGCGCGACGCGCAACAGCACCTGCTGCGGTGTGGTCGCCAGCGCGGCGAGCAGGGTGATCTCGGTGAGCGAGCCGACCACGATGCGGCCGACGCCGCAGGCCACGGCGGACTGCAGTTCGTCGAAGGTCTTGCCGTTGCCGTGCAACACGATCCGGCGCGGATCGATGCAGGCGGCCAGCGCCACCGACAGTTCGCCCGCCGACCCGACCTGCACGGACAGGCCCTCCTCGGCGACCCAGCGCGCCACCGCGCCGACCATCAACGCGGTGCCCGCGTAGACGATCTCGGCGTCGGGGAAGTACTTGCGGTAGGCGTGGCAGCGTTCGCGCACCTCGGCTTCGTCGACCACGTGGACCGGAGTTCCGAACTGGTCGGCGAGATCGGCGAGTGCCACCGCGCCGAGGGTGATCCGGCCGTCGGCGTCGTAGTGGGTGTCGGCCGGCCAGACCGCGGGGTCGAGCCGCGGCACGGTGGTCGCGCGCAACGACGGGAAGATGTCGAGCAACGTCACGGTGGTCTCCTGGGGACGCCCCCGCGCTCCGAACGGCGGGGCCGATTCCAGGACTACGCCGCCTGCGGGCCGCTGAACTCGCTGTTTACGGGTCCTTGACCACCTGGGCGATGTTCCTGACGGGTTGCTGACGTGGCAACCCGCCAGGCGAGTGTCAGTTGCCCAGCTTCTTGTAGAACGCGCCCGCGATCGGGGCGGTCACCGCGCGCGGGCCGTAGTTGCCCGCGACGCTCATGCCCTTGCTGATCAGGCCGGGCACGATGCGCATCTTGTTGCGGGCCAGCGCGTCGATGGAGACCTTGGCGGTGTACTCCGAGGAGACCCAGAGGAAATCGGGGACCATCTTGTCGACGATCGACTCGTCCTCGGGCGCCGGGGTCTCGGTGCGCACCGGACCGGGCGCCAGCAGGGTGACATTGACGCCGCTGCCCTTGAGTTCGCCGCGCAGCGACTCGGAGAAGGTGTTGGCGAACGCCTTCGACGCCGCGTAGGTGGCGTTGTTCGGGATCGGCATGTTGCCCGCGGCCGAGCCGCTGATCAGGATGCCGCCCGCCTTGCGCTCGATCATGCCGGGCAGCACGGCCAGGGTCAGGTCGTGCACGGCGGTGGCGTTGAGTTCCATCTGCGCCCGCTCGTAGGCGAAGTCCAGCTCGGCCACCGGTCCGAAGGTGGCGATGCCCGCGTTGTTGCACAGGATCGCGATATCGCGCACCGCGAGTTCGTCGACGAGGCTGGCCCGCTGCGTGCGGTCGGCGAGGTCGACCGCACGCACCTCGGCGGTGATGCCGTGCGCGAGCGTCAGCCGCTGGGCCAGTTCGGTGAGGATCTCACCGCGCCGGGCGACCAGGATCAGCGAGTAGCCGCGCCCCGCCAGTTCGGCGGCCAGCGCGGTGCCGATGCCGGAGGACGCGCCGGTGACGACGGCACGATTGTCTGCAGTGGGGGAGGGCAAGCTCACACGGGGAGCTTAGGGGATCGGCGTCGACCGGGCGGTGGCCACGTCGGGCGGTCGGTGCGACGTGAGCGGGCGGCTCGTCCGCGGTGGTCGCGAGATCCGGTCGCCGGGCCCATAGGCTGAGAGCTGTCATGACGACCGACGCACCAACCAGCCGGGCCGACCGGGAGGCGCCGCTGCCGCTCACCACCGAGCCGCCGCGCACCTTCGGGTTCGCCGACCAGCCCGCCTTCTGGACCACGGCCCCTGGCATCGGCGGACCTCGACCGACCCGCGCGTGCCTGTCGTGACCGACCCGCCGGTGTTCGGGATGGGTGATGAGCCGACGGCCGCGCCCACTTGGCCTTCGCCGACCGAGGACGAGATCGCCAGGGCTGTCGCCGCGACCTGGGGCGGACCCGAGCCCGCCGAGATCGAATGGCGCAGCGCGCGTCCGCTGTCCTCGACGGTGGGCGTGCGATTGAGCGACGGCGCGCGGGTTGTCGTGAAGCGCCTGCCGCTGCGGCTGCGTGACCAGGCGGCGCTCGCCGAGGAACACCGGTTCATGGCGCATCTGCGCAACGCGGGCATTCCGGTGCCCGAAGTGTGGTCCGCCGTGGGCAACTGGGCCACACCATCCGGTCCGACGCGGGAACCTGCCGAGCACGCACGCGACGCCGACGACTCGTCGCCGGACACAGAGGCGCCCGGAGCCGCTGCTCGAGCACCGGAAGCCGCCTCCTTACGGTGGCGAGCCACCACCGTGCTCCCGCAGGGGATGGCCGGGTATGCCGCGGCGCAGGGCGGGGCCGCGGCGGCCGATCGAGTGTCCGACGGCTTCGTTTACGAAGTACACGGTATGGGTCTGGGGGAGGACCGGTACCGTGCCGACTTCTCCTGGACGCCGTACCGCGACCCGGGTGACGCCACTGCGGCCGGAATGATGCTGGCCCGATTGCACCTGGCCGCAACAGGTTTCGAAGCGCCTGTCCGCCCCGCGCGTCCCCTGGTGGCCAGTCTGCACTGCGACAGCGTCGTAGGCGCCTTCGAATGGCACATCGCCCACCGACCGGCCGTCGCCCGGTTCCTTGCCGACCGCGAGTGGCGTGCCGAAATACCTGATCTGCGCGTCGATCTCACCGTCGTCGCGCCGTTGTGGACGCACGGTGACTGGCACCCGACCAACCTGCTGTGGGAATCCGACGAGGTGACCTCGGTGTTCGACTTCGGCCTCGCCAACCGCACGACCGCTGTCTTCGACCTCGCCACCGCCATCGAACGCGCTGCGGTGGACTGGGTTTCGCTCCGTGACGGCGGATCGGCGCACGTCCGCGAGGACCAGGTGCGCGCCCTGATCCAGGGGTACCGATCGGTGCGACCGCTGTCCCGCGCCGAGCAGACCCTGCTCGCCGACCTGCTCCCACTCGTGCACATCGGCTACGAGCTCTCCGAGATCGACTACTTCCTGACCGTCGCCGCCCAGCCGCGCAATGCCGAGATCGCTTACCAGGATTGGCTACTCGGCCACCTGTCCTGGTTCCGGACACCGGCCGGACATGAGCTGCGCGCCCTCGTTCGCGATGTGGCCGCCGAATAGTCGAGCGCGGCGCAGCCGTCGGTGTTGATCCGCGGTCCCGCCACCGACACCGCACGCAGGCGCCATCGAGCCCGGAACAGAACACCGCCCCGCGCACCGGATGCGAGTTCGGTGGGCGGGGCGGTGCGACGGTCGTCCGTCGCGTCGGACGACCGGGTTCGGGGATTACAGGCGCGCCGCCAGGCGGGTGCCCTGGTCGATGGCCCGCTTCGCGTCGAGTTCGGCGGCCAGGTCGGCGCCGCCGATCAGATGCAGGTCGACGCCGGCCGCGCGCAGCGGCTCCTCGAGTTCGCGCACCGATTCCTGTCCGGCGCAGACGATCACATTGTCGACCTCGATGACACGCGGCTTCTCGTGCTTCTCGCCGAAGCTGATGTGCAGGCCCGCGTCGTCGATGCGCTCGTAGTTCACGCCGCCGACCTGCTCGACACCCTTGGCCTTGATCGCGGCGCGATGTACCCAGCCGGAGGTCTTGCCGAGGTCCTTGCCGAACGGGGTCGACTTGCGCTGCAGCAGTACCACGTCGCGGGCGGCGGGGGAGGGCTTGGGCTCCTTGAGCTGGCCGCGGGCCTGCTCGTCCTCGGAGTCCACGCCCCACTCTTCCTTCCACTCGTCGAGCTTGAGCGTGGGATGCCCCTCGACGGTGAGGTATTCGCTCACGTCGTAGCCGATGCCACCGGCGCCGATCACCGCGACCTTCTTGCCGACCGGCTTCTCCTCCTTCACCAGCTCGGCGTAGGACAGCACCATCGGATGGTCGATGCCGGGGATGTTGGGGATGCGCGGGCGAACACCGGTCGCCAGCACCACCGAGTCGTACTTGCCCGCGATCAATTCGTCCGCGTCGACGCGCTTTTCGAGGTGCAGGGTGACACCGGTCAGCTCGATCTTGCGGCGGAAGTAGCGGATCGACTCGTCGAACTCCTCCTTGCCGGGGATGCGGCGCGCGATGTCGAACTGGCCGCCGATCTTGTCGTCGGCCTCGAACAGGTCGACGTGATGGCCGCGCTCGGCGAGGCTGACAGCGGCCGAGAGCCCGGCCGGACCGGCGCCGACGACCGCGAAGCGCTTGGCCCGGCGCGTCGGCAGCAGCTGCAGCGTGGTCTCGCTGCCCGCTCTCGGGTTGACCAGGCACGACACCTTCTTGTTGCCGAAGGCGTGGTCGAGGCAGGCCTGGTTGCAGGCGATGCAGGTGTTGATCTCGTCGGTGCGGTCACCCTCGGCCTTGTTGGCCCATTCCGGGTCGGCCAGCAGCGGGCGGGCCAGCGAGATCAGCGCCGCGTCGCCGCGGGTGAGGATCTCCTCGGCGATCTCGGGCATGTTGATCCGGTTCGACGCGCACACCGGAATGGTCACCTTGCGGGCGATCTTGGCGGTGAACTCGACGAACGCCGCGCGCGGCACCGAGGTGACGATGGTGGGCACCCGCGCCTCGTGCCAGCCGATGTCGGTGTTGAGGATGTCGACGCCAGCGGCCTCCAATTCCTGGGCAAGGGCGATGATCTCCTCGAAGGTCTGGCCCTTCTCCACCAGTTCGGCCATCGACAGCCGGAACACGATGATGAAATCGGGGCCGACCTTGGCGCGAATGCGCTTGGCGATCTCGACGGGCAGCCTGCGCCGGTTCTCCGGCGTGCCACCCCACTTGTCGGTGCGCTTGTTCACCCGCGGCGCGAGGAACTGGTTGATGAAATAGCCCTCACCGCCCATGATCTCGCAGCCGTCGTAGCCGGCGAACTTGGCCAGCTCGGCACAGCGGGCGTAGTCGTCGATGGTGTTCTCGACGCCCTTGCTCGACAGCGCGCGCGGCTTGAACGGGTTGATCGCCGACTTGATCGCCGAGGCCGAAACACTGGTCGGCATATAGGAATAGCGACCGGCGTGCAGGATCTGGATGGCGATCTTGCCGCCCTCGGCGTGCACCGCCTTGGTGATCCTGCGGTGGCGGTAGGCCTCGGTCCTGGTGGTCAGCTTGCCGCCGAACGGGAGCAGCCAGCCGGTGCGGTTGGGGGCGTAACCACCGGTAATGATCAGGCCGACACCGCCGCGGGCGCGCTCGGCGAAGTAGGCCGCCAGCTTGTTGGTGTCCCAGGCGCGGTCTTCCAGACCGGTGTGCATGGAG
Source organism: Nocardia sp. NPDC060259 (assembly GCF_042728775.1). Classification (NCBI taxonomy): domain Bacteria; kingdom Bacillati; phylum Actinomycetota; class Actinomycetes; order Mycobacteriales; family Nocardiaceae; genus Nocardia; species Nocardia sp. NPDC060259. The sequence continues at coordinate 14,246 of NZ_JBHXAY010000102.1, read as the reverse complement.
CCCATGACCACCCGGTTGCGCAGGGTGGTGTGGCCGAGGTCGAGTGGCTCGAACAGGTGGGGGTAGGACGTCATGGGCGGTTGTCACCTTTTCGCGGTCGCAGGGCCTGCAATACTTCGTCGCACCATTCGACGTAGCCGGACTCCGCACGGATGCCCGCGCGGAGCACCAGATACTGGTGCAGAGCGGCGCCGGAGAGCTGGTCCGGTGCCGGGAAGAATTTCTTTTCGCTGAGCAGGTACTCATCGAGTCGCTGCGCGTGCTGGGCGCGATGGCGGGTCACTTCGGCGCAGACGGCGTCGATGTCGCCGTACGCGGCGCCACGGATCTTCACGCCGAGCTCGTCGTGGGACGGGCTGGACTCGGTGGGTTCCGCGATCCAGCGGGCCAGTTCGGTATGGCCCTCCGGCGCGACCGAGTACACCTTCTTGTCGGGTTTTCCCTGCTGAGCCACCGATTCCACGGTCACCCAGCCGGAATCCTCCATACGCTTGAGTACCCGGTAGATCTGCTGGTGGGTGGCACTCCAGAAGTAGCCGATCGACTTGTCGAATCGGCGAGCGAGTTCATAGCCCGAGCCGGCCCGTTCGCTGAGCGAGACCAGCAGCGCGTGCTCCAGTGCCATGGGACGAGGGTATCCGGAACGCGCGGTACTATGCAACCAGGTTCATATGAATTGACGGCGTGCCGAAACACCGATGTGTCCTGCCGGGAGCCGCGATCCCCTCTACGCTTCGGGCATGACCGAGGTGAACGCGTCCGAGACCGTCGGCGAGGCGGCCGGACGCGGGCAGGTGCTGGCGTGGGGGCTGTGGGATTGGGGGTCGTCGGCGTTCCAGGCCGTCACCCTGACCTTCGTGTTCTCGGTGTATCTCACCGACAAGGTCGGCGACGATCTGCCGGGCGATACCCCGGCCAGCGCCTGGCTGGGCTGGGCGCTGGCCGCCGCCGGCCTGGTCGTCGCGCTCACGGCGCCGGTCTGCGGGCAGTACTTCGACGCCGTCGGCTCCAGGAAACGGGCCCTGGCGACTTTGACCGCGCTCACCGTCGGCGCGATGTCGCTGATGTTCTTCGTCCGCGACGACTATCACGACCTGTGGCTCGGCCTTGCCCTGCTGGCCTTCGGCTCGGCGGTGTTCGAGCTGGCCGGGGTGCCCTACAACGCCATGATGCGGCAGGTGTCGACACCGGCCACAGTCGGGAGGGTCTCCGGATTCGGCTGGGCGATGGGCTATTTCGGCGGCATCGTGCTGCTGCTGATCTGCTACGTGGGCTTCCTGGCCGGAGACGGCGATACCCGCGGCGTGTTCGGGATACCCACCGATCAGGGCCTCAATGTCCGGCTGGCCATCGTGCTCGCCGCGGTCTGGTTCACCGCGTTCGCGCTGCCGGTGCTGTTCGCGGTGCCCGAACTGCCGCGCACCACGGCCGATCCCGGCGCGGCGCGGGCCGGTCTCCTCGGCTCGTACCGCGTGCTGTGGCGTGATGTGAAGGAATTGTGGGTGCAAGACCGGCACACGGTGTGGTTCCTGCTGGCCAGCGCGGTGTTCCGCGACGGGCTGGCCGGGGTGTTCACCTTCGGCGCGGTGCTCGCGGTGCAGGTGTACGGCTTCGCCGACGCCGATGTGCTGCTGTTCGGCATCGCCGCCAATGTCGTGGCGGGTGCGGCGGCGATCACGGCGGGCCGCTTCGACGACCGGCTCGGGCCCAAGCGGGTGATCGTGGCGTCGCTGGTCGGGATGATCCTGTGCGGACTGGTGCTGCTGGTGGTGTCCGGCACGGTGATGTTCTGGATCTTCGGGCTCGCGCTCACCGTGTTCGTCGGGCCGGCGCAGGCCTCGGCGCGTTCGTTCCTGGCGCGCCTGGCGCCGCCGGGACGTGAGGGACAGATGTTCGGGCTGTACACCACGACCGGGCGGGCGGTGTCGTTCCTTGCGCCCGCGCTGTTCGGGGTGTTCGTCTCGATCTTCCACAGCGACCGGGCCGGGATCGCCGGGTTGCTCGTCGTCCTGCTCGCGGGGTTGCTCGTGCTGCTGCCGGTGCGCGCGCCCGCGACCGTCGCGGCCTAGTGGTACTTCACCAGGTACCCGCGCCCCGCATTGTGTGTACGCCCGTACTCTGAAATACCCGCTGTGCCGGATGTGCGGTGTGTTACACCATGGACCGCATGCGGCGACAGCAGTGGAAATACCTCTCAGTCAGCGGCTTTGGGAACCCAGCCGCCGATGCCGAGAGCGATCAGGCGCATCTGCATGACCGTGCGCGCGACCACCGCGGCCTCCTCGCGCGGCGAGGCGGCGACGTAGGCGGCGATGCCGTCGGTGACCGTGGTGACCAGTAGGTCGGCCGCGATCTCGAGCTCGGTCGTGCTCCAGTTGTCGAGTGCGCGCACCCGGGACAGATCGGCCACGATCTCGCGCACGATCAGCTGCATCTCCATCGCGATGGCCTGGCGCAGCGGGGCAGGCCCGCCGTGGCGTTCGCGGATGAGGAAGCCGAACAGCGCGCGCTTGGCCCGCACCTGCTCGAACACGAAGCGCACGGTATCGGCCAGATGCGCGTCCGGCTTGCGCCTGACCTCGCGCAATGCCAGCCGCAGCGCCGTCACACCCTCGTCGACCAGTGTGGCGCCGAGATCGTCGAGCGAGGCGAAATGGCGATAGAACGCCGTGGGCACGATGCCGGCCGAGCGGGCGATCTCCCGCAGGCTCAGCGCCGCGAATCCGCGGTCTGCGGCCAGCGTCAGGGTGCCTTCGAGGAGGGCCGCGCGGGTGTGCGCCTTGCGCTCGTTGCGGGTTCCTGCCTGCTCAGTCACATCGGTGAGCATACATCCGTTCACCATAGTCGCTTCCCTGGATATGTTGCCCGCCTCACATCTTTGCCGGTTGACAGCGGGATGGGTCCATCCGGCACACTGGTGAGTGTACAGGCGTGCACTGAAATGTGAATCGCATGCCGAAGGACTTCCGCAGAGGGGCAAGACGCATGGTGGGACTGATCGACCTGGTGCAGACGTTGACGACGCCGCATCCGCTGGACCGGTACCTGGAGCTGGTCAGCCCCGCGCTCACCGCGCGGGAGCTGCGCGCCGAGGTCACCCATGTCTCGCACGCGGTGCCCGGCTCGGTGACGCTGACCCTGCGCGCGTCCCGGCAGTGGCGCGGCCACACCGCGGGCCAGTACGTGCAGATCGGCGTCTCGATCAACGGCGTCCGGCACACCCGCTGCTACTCGCCGATCGATCCGGAGAGCCGGGGCGACCGGTTCATCCAGCTGACGGTGAAGGCGCATCCGGGCGGGCTGGTGTCGAACTACCTGCACGACAACGCCAAGCCGGGCATGGTCGTCGACCTGGCGCCCGCCGCGGGCGTCTTCGCGCTACCAGGGCAGCGCCCGGACCGGGTGCTGCTGATCAGCGGTGGCAGCGGCATCACCCCGGTGCTGTCGATGGTGCGTACCCTCGACGCGGAGGGCTTCACCGGTGAAGTCACCTTCCTGCACTACGCGCGTCAGTCCGAGATGGTGCCGCACCGGGCCGAGCTGACCGCGATCGCCAACCGCCGCCCCAACTTCCGGGTGGAGTACCGGTACCCGGTCGAGCCGGGTGCCGTGGTGAACGGCGAAACCTCGACCGGCAGTGGGTTCTTCGACTACGACGAGCTCGAGCGGGTCGCCCCGTGGTTCGCCGACGCGCAGACCTTCGTCTGCGGGCCGCCGCCGCTGATGCGGGCCGTGCGGACCATCTTCGAGGCCGAGGGTCTCGCGGATCGGGTGCACAGCGAGGAATTCACCCTCACCACCGTCCCGGCCGACCCGGCCGAGGCCACCGGCACCATCACCTTCTCCGGCAGCGACGTCGCCGCCGACAACAGCGGAGCATCGCTGCTCGAACAGGCCGAATCGGCGGGCCTGACCCCGGAATACGGCTGCCGCATGGGGATCTGCTTCTCCTGCACCGCGACCAAGGTCTCCGGCTGCACCCGCAACCTGCGCACCGGCGAACTCGACGCCGACCCGGACAAACAGATCCAGATCTGCGTGAACACCGCCGTCGGCGACGTCGACATTGCCCTCTAGACAACCGATCAACCAACCAAGGGGAGATACAGTCATGACGATCCTCACCGAAGGCAAAGACGGCCCGGTCATCCTGACCCCGGAGCAGGTCGAGGAGCTCGGCCAGGCGCTCGACGACCTGCGCGCCCGCGTCGAAGCCGATCTGGGCGAACGCGACCGCGACTACATCTACAAGATCATCAAGACCCAGCGTGGCTTCGAGATCGCCGGCCGCGGTCTGATGTACCTGGGCTTCCTGCCGCCGTTCTGGCTGGCCGGCGTGGCGGCGCTCGGTGTGTCGAAGATCCTCGACAACATGGAGATCGGCCACAACGTCATGCACGGTCAGTACGACTGGATGCGCGAGCGCGGCATCAACTCCCGCGAATTCGACTGGGACACGGTCTGCCCGGCCGACCAGTGGAAGCACTCGCACAACTACATGCACCACACCTACACCAACGTCCACGACATGGACCGCGACATCGGTTACGGCATCCTGCGCATCGACGAGGGCCAGAAGTGGAACCCCTACTACCTGGGCAACCCGATCTACGCCTTCCTGCTGATGGTGCTGTTCGAGTGGGGCGTGATGGTGCACGACCTCGAGGCCGACAACATCATCAAGGGCAAGCGCAAGTGGTCCGACCTCAAGCCGCTGCTCAAGGGTCAGGGTAAGAAGGCGGGCAAGCAGGTCCTCAAGGACTACGTCGTCTTCCCCGCGCTGACCGGCCCGCTGTTCCTGCACACCTTGGCGGGCAACGCCGCCGCCAACCTGGTGCGCAACCTGTGGACCTTCTCGATCATTTTCTGCGGCCACTTCCCGGCTGGTGTACAGACGTTCACCAAGGAGGAGACCGAGGTCGAGACCCGCGGTGAGTGGTACGTCCGGCAGATGCTCGGCTCGGCCAATATCAAGGGCTCCAAGCTGTTCCACATCATGTCGGGCAACCTGTCGCACCAGATCGAGCACCACCTGTTCCCGGATATCCCGGCCAACCGGTACCCGGAGATGGCGCCCGAGGTGAAGGCGCTGGCCGAGAAGTACGGCCTGCCCTACAACACCGGCCGTTTCGCCAAGCAGATCGGCTCGGTCTGGGCCAAGATCTTCCTGCTGTCGGTGCCGGATCGCTTCGTCAAGAGGGCGCCGACGCCCGGTGTTATCGTTGTGCGTAATCGGAAGGCAACCGAAGTGGGCGTGTAAATGATCGGGAAATTCGAAAGCAATAAAGATCTTGTCCAGGAATTGACGTCCTCCGGTGCCCGGCATGTCGGCAATATCGCGACATTGATCACCGGCGTGGTGGCCGAGGTCGCGCGGGAGATCGGCGAGTTCGTCACCGACGCGATCGAGATGAACGAGGCCGCCGCGGCCGCCCGCCGTGATGCCGAGCAGCAGCTCGACGACGAGCGTGCCGCCGGCGCGTTCGTCGAGGCCGAGACCGAGGACGTCCCGGTCGGCGAGGACGCCGGTATCGACACCGTGTTCGTCGAGGCCGAGGTCACCGACAAGAACTGAGCGTCACCACACCGGCAACCGCCTGCGGTGCTCGGTGACATCGGTGATCAGATCCCGGTAGCCGTCGGTCAATTCGGCCAGCCGGGACCAATGCAGATGGATCCGGGCCTCCCACTGCCGCGGTGTCGTCGGCTCGATCGGATCGCCGCCCAGCGCCTGCTGGGCGGCGATCCATTTCGCTGCCATCCGGTCGATCACCGCGCCGAGTGTCTCGGTGTGCAGGGAAGCGCCTTCCCGGTGCGCCACATTGGCGGCGACCCAGTCGTCGATGCGGGTGATGAGGGCGGCGCGATCGTGGTCGATGTCGTCGATGAGCCTGCCGCAGGCCGCGACCCGGCTGCTCGGCGCCTCCGGTGCGCGCGCCGCCGCGATCGCCGAGCGCCTGCGCTCATGGCAGCGGGCCAGCCTGCCTGCCGCGTCGAGCACCCGGTGCCGCAGCGGGTCGGGATCACTGGATTCCAGAAAAGCCCGCAACAGCGCCGAGGGCGGCGGGAGTTGCGCGGCATCCACACGATGGCCGGGATTGATCGGCATGGTGCACGCCCCTGAACACGCTGAATTCGAGCTTGGATACGCCAGAGCCGGGGAGGATTCGGGGGAGGTCCACTCCCCGGCGCCGGCGTAGCCCCGCCCGGGCGTCGACGAATATCCGCGACGCTGCGGTGAGGAAGACGGCCCGGGGAAAAATCGGGACCCTCTCAGGAAAGCGCGATTCGGCGTGGCCGCGCAATAGTATGGTGTACGAATTCCGGGGTCGGCGAGAATTGTTATCGACCGTTACAACGGGGTCACCACGAGACGTCCCCCGTGTTACCCATCGGCGCATTTCCGGCAATCGGATCACCGCGGCCCGCCGCGGACGCTACCGCATGCACTAACCTCGACAAATGTGCCCGCCTATGTGTCCTCACCCGAGCTGACCTTCGGGTTCCTGTTCGCCCTGGAAGACCCGCAGCGAATCGCCGACGTCGTCGGCGACCTCATGGAGCGCCGCGCGGTCTCGGTGTTCCGGATCGCGCGGCTGTCCGACGACGACGGCCCGCCCGAGCGCTACGTCGTGAACTGGGCTGCCATCCCGCAGATCTCGATCACCACCAGCGCACCGGAGGATTCCGACCTCCAGGCGCAGCGGATCATGCTGGTCAACGCCTTCCTCGGCGAGAGCGGCGAGATCAGCCTGTACTCCGGAAACCCGAACGCGCCGAGCTGAATCAGCGCGCCGATTCGTAGATCCGGCGCACCACGTCCTCGATGCCGGGTTCCTCGATCGACAGGTCGCGCACCTGTGCCCGATCCGACACCGATGCCAGCAGCGCCGCCGCCGTGGTGTGCTCGGCATCGAACGCCAGGCGCTGACGCATGCCGCCCGCCTCGCTGGACAGCAGTTGCGCGCCGCACGGCAGATCGTCGAGATCCGGTGTCGGTGCGGCCAGATCCACCACGAGTACCCGGCGGGCGCCGACGGTGGCGCCGAGTCCGGTCAGTGAACCGTCGTACACCAGTCTGCCGTGATCGACGACGAGGACCCGATCGCAGAGTCGCTCGATATCGCCCATGTCGTGGGTGGTGAGCAGCAGTGTCGTCCCGCGTTCGATCCGCTCGGCCCGCAGGAATTCGCGCAGCCGCTGCTTGGACAGCACGTCGAGGCCGATCGTCGGTTCGTCCAGGATCACCAGTTCCGGCGAATGCAGCAGCGCGGCAGCCACTTCGGCGCGCATCCGCTGACCGAGCGAGAGCTGGCGCACCGGGGTGTCGAGGGTATCGGCCATCTCGAGCTGTTCGACCAGCTCGTGCGTGCGCTTGTCGGCGATGTCGGGATCGAGGCGGTGGATCGCCGCCAGGATCGAAAACGATTCGTGCAGCGGCAGATCCCACCACAGCTGGGAGCGCTGCCCGAACACGACGCCGATCCGCGAGGCCAGTTCCTTGCGCTGGCGCACCGGTTCCAGGCCGCAGGTGCGGACGGTGCCGGTGGTCGGCACCAGGATGCCGGTGAGCATCTTGATCGTCGTCGACTTGCCTGCGCCGTTGGCGCCGATATAGCCGACCGCCGACCCGCGTTCGATCCGGAAACTCATCCGGTCGACGGCGGTGATCGTGTCCCGGTGTCTGCGCCAGCGGCTGCCGTTCTTGCGGTAGACCGTGAACTGTCGGGTGAGTTCGCCGATGTCGATGATCGGTTCCGACGCGTTGTTCTCGTCCATCGTTATCCCCCTCCTCCCTGATAGTGCCTCGTCCCTATCCGCCATGCTGCGAATGCCAGCAACCACACCCACGCCGCCGCGACCGGTGTCAGCCAGGCCGACCACGCGGGCAACAGCGGCGGTCCGGGGAGACCGAGCAGCGCTATCGTCGGCACGTAGGCGGTGAACGCGACGGGAATCGCGAACCCGAACAACAGCTTCAGCGGCGCGGGGAACACCGAGGCAGGCTGCATCGCGGCGAACGACCCGCCGTAGGTGAAGCTGTTGGTGAGCTCGGCACCGTCGATAAGGAAGAACTGTAGTCCTGCCGCGCATACGAAAAGGCCACAGAACAGCGCGATTCCACTCAGCAGGGTGATCACGATCAAGGTAACCGGTGCGATGCCCCAGTCGATTTCGTTGCGCCACAACCCGACGGCGAGCACGATCACCGCGACGGCGGCACGTGCGAGCCTGCGCAACGAGATGTCGCTGGTGATCAGCTGAAGCAGCAGCGGCTGCGGGCGCAGATGGTAGGCGTCGAGTGTGCCCATCCTGATCATCGCCGGCAGCGAGTCGAGGTGCCCGACCAGTACCTGGGCCAGCGCGAACGAGGTGTTGGACAGCCCGAACAGCAACAGAGCGGCATTGGTGTCGAGGCCGCCCAGCGTGCCCACATTGTGGAAGATCACCCACACCTCGGCGAACTCGACCAGGCCGATGAGGAAGGCGCTGAACACCTCGGTGGCGAACGAGAGCCGGTACACCTGCTGTGCTTTCACACGCGAACGCAATACTGCGAGATAGGGGGTGAACCAGGTCCCGGACACGATGCGCGCGGAATCCGGTTCAGCCACCCTGTACCTCCAGCCTGCGTTGTCCCGCTCGCAGCAGCGCTCTGCCGAGCAGTCCGATCAGCAGGACCCAGAAGCCTTGCGCCGCAACGGTGATCACGGCATCCATCCCCGCTACCCGCCCTGACAGCGTATCGATCGGGGCTTGCAGGATGGAGGGAAACGGGGTTGCCATGGCGACGGTCCGCAGCACGTCGGGAAACATGTGCACCGGGACGAAAAGGCCTGCGAGGAAGGTGCCGACGATCTGGTACAGCACCCGGATCCCGCGTATCTCCACCACCCAGAACCCGATCAGCGCCACCGCGAACAGGCACAGGAACGACAGCGCCACCGCCAGCAGCACGCTGATCAGCCCGAGCAGGTAGGCCACCGGCGTCGTCGGCATCGACAGGCCGAAGGTGGCAGCGCCGATGACGATGCTCGGCACGCCGCGCGGCAGGAAGGTGCAGGCGGCCCTGCCCATGTCGGTGGCGAGGTAGCCGAGCTGGACGTCGACCGGGCGCAGGAAATCGATGGCGACGTCACCGGTCTTGATCCGCTCGACCAGGTCGATCGGCGGCCCCATGAACTGCGTCGCGCCGAGCAGCGCCTGCGACAGCCACACGTAGGCGCCGATGGTTCCCTCGTCGTAGCCGCCGAAATCGCCGGCCGCGCGCACCGCGGCCACCATCACCGCCGCGCGGACGAAACCGAACACACAGTTGGTGAACAGCCCGGCGAACATCGCCAGCTTGTACTGCGCCTGCCGTTTGAACCCTGCCCGCGCGAGCTTCCAGTACACCCCGGCAGCGCTCGGCCTGCGACGACGGAACGAACAGTGACGCACCGCGATGGCTAGTCGGCCGTCCCCCTCCGCATCGCCCCGCACAATCAGTCAACTCTAGGCGGCCCCACCGTGATCCGGACGAAAACGGCACGATCGCGACTGCTCAGCGCAGTGGCACCCCGACGTCGCTGCCGCCCTCCGGCGTGATCCGCGTATTCACCTTCACCAGGGCGGGCGCGGGGACGAAACCACCGGCGAACAGGGCCTCACCCTGGCGGAACCAGGGGGAGCGGCCGAGCAGGGCCGACGGCGCGTAGCCGAAGTAGGTGCCGAGTTCGGCGAGGTCGACGGGCGAGGTCATCTTCATCAGGGCGAGGTTGTCGCACTGAGAGATGATGCCGGGGTGCACCTTCGACGGCCGCTGTGTCGAGAGCAGCAGCCAGAGACCGTATTTGCGGCCCTCGGCGGCGATCTGGATCAACCGCTCCCGCACCGCGACGGCGATCGGCGAATCCAGCCGGGGCGAGGCCAGATTGTGCGCCTCGTCGATGACGAGCAGGACGGGACGCCGCTCCTCGCGCCGCGCCCACAGGTCGTCGAGCAGGGCCAGCGCGACGACGAGTTGCTGTGCGGCCGTGGAGAATCCGCCCAGATCCAGAACGGTGGCATCGGGTCGCTCGTCGACGACCTCGGTCACCGCCCGATCCTGGCGCGCCCACACCTCCCAGTCGAGCAGGCCCAGGTTCTCGATCCGCATGGCCAGCCGCCGCTGTGCCGCGGACCCCGAGCCTCGCAGGTCGGGCAGGGCGTCGTCGAGTTCGGCGGCGGCGAGCTGGTCGGCGAGATGGAGCAGCTCGTTGAACTCCTCCCGGTCGGCGATCGGATCGACCTGCAGGATCGCGGCTTTGGAGGTCAGCGGCAGCGCGGTGAACCTGGCCCGCAACGGCTGCTCGGAGTGTGGGCGCAGCACCCGGATGTCGCGGGCGCGCAGCGCGGCGGCGGTGGGGCCACTCGCGTCCGTGGCGGTCTCGCCGAGCCGGACGAAATCGGAATTGGGGTCGAAGATCACCACGGGCAGCGCGGTGTGCGCGATCACCTGCTCGAGCACGACACCGAGCGCGTAGGTTTTGCCGGAACCGCTCTGACCACACCAGAAGGTGTGCCGATTGAACCGCTTGGGCAGCAGCCGGGCCGGTCCGCCGGGCGGAGTGAGATTCACCCCGACGTCGAGGAGGGCGCCGGTCGTCTCGTGCAGGGTCTGGACGGTTTCCGCGTCGACCATCTCGACGGCGCCGTCGGTGAACGGATAGCCGACCCGCACGTCGATGCCGTTGTCGCCCAGCTCGCCGATCAACCGGCCGCGCAGGCGGACCGGTGAGGTCTCCGACCGTTCCTCGACGAGGACGAGCTGACGGCGATCGGCCGCGACGATCACGGCCAGGGAACCGGCGACGAGCGCACTGCCGGTGGCATCGGTGACTACGAACGAGCGGCCGTCGTCGGACCGCGCACTGGGCTGGCTATTGGTCGGCACCCAGCGATCTTCTCACCTGACCCCGGTATCGGGGCCTGATAGCTATGCGACAGCTACCGGAATGTCGTCAGTGCTCCGGGAATCCGGTGGCGAACAGGATCGCAATGATCACGGAGCTGACCACGGAAATGGCGAGAATAGTCCACATGAGGGGAAGGGTACCCGTACCCGGGCGTGTCGCCGTCATCGCACTACTGTGCTGGAACGTCGCCGCAGGTCACGGTAGTTTCGGCGGTCAGAGCTCGGCGCGCTGCGCTGAGTACCTCGCGGCCCTGGTTCGTCGGGGCATTGGCACCGCCGCGTCGTCGGCGGACACTGGAGGAATGGTTGACAGGGAGCAACGCACACCCTTCTACGGTGTGGTGCTGATTATCGCGGCGCTCGGTGCGTCGATGGCGGTCAGTTTCTACGGGCCGACCTGGTTCCGCGTCACGGTCTACATCCTCACGGTGATGGTCGTCCTGGTCGGCGGCGTCATGACGTTCCGGGACTACTCGCACTGAGGTAACGAATACGCAGGCCACGTCGCCCCGGCAATCCAGGGGCGACGAGTACCTATGCGGGCCACCTCCATACCGACGGGCTCGATCAGCCGATCGGTGGTGCGAGGTATTCCAGCGCATAACCATTGCCGGAGGGGGTTACGCGGGCGATGCCGGGTGAGTCGAGGTGGGCGCCGGCTACGAAGTGGTCCGGTTGGGTCAGCTGTTCGAGCAGCGCCGCTCGCGCGGCCCGGGCCTGGGACTGGTCGCCGTCGAACTCCCAGGACACGTTCGGCTGATCGAATTGGAGCGTGGGAACGTGAACGGTGTCGCCCCAGACAAGAAGGTGGTCGGTGCCGCTCCTGACGTCGTAGACGGTGTGACCGGGTGTGTGGCCCGGTGTCGGGATCGCGGTGACCCAGTCATTGATCGCGACCTTCTCCGACACGGGTACGACCCGGTCGCGGATCGGCTCGAGCCGCCCTGCGAACACCGAGGTGTCGCCCGCGCCGATCCACACGCGCTCGAGTTTGGTGAACGCCTCTGAACCGTCCGGCGCGATCAGGCCGCTCACGTGGTCTTCATGGTTGTGGGTGATGGCCACATCGGTGATATGCGCGCGGTCGATTCCCGCTTCGTCGAGTGCGTCGTAGATCAATCCCATGGTGGGGTCGTGCCAGACGTTGGACGCGCCGGTGTCGATCAGAACCGACCGCGTGCCGTCGCTGACGAAGAAGGCGTTGACCGACAGCCGCAAGTTGTCGCCGGCCAGCGGCACGGCGGTCGGCAGCGCGGGGAGCGGGCGCCCGTCCTCGTCGCGGAGCCGTGTCGGTGGCATGTCGATATACCCGTCTCGCAACGAGATCACCTGCAGACCGCCGAATTCGAACGTGGCATGGTGCCGGCCACTCGAGATCAAACGCATGGAACCTCCATCGTGTTGGGCGCGTATCGCGCCTCTCCGATGGAAGACTAAATCTTCTTTAGGAGAAAGTCTACACTGCAGCGAGGTATCCATCGATCGAGGAGCACGGTGGTCGAGCAAGACGGAAACGTGGCCGAACCACAGCACCGTGATGACCTGGCAGGCGCGTTCGGCCGCAACGTACGGCGACGCCGCGAGGAGGCGGGCCTGACGCTGGAACAGCTGTCCACGCAGTCGTCGGTCAGCCGGGCGATGCTGTCCAAGGTCGAACGCGGTGAGAAGAGCCCGACGATCGGCGTCGCGTCCAGGATCGCCCACGCGCTCGACGCGTCGCTCTCGGACCTGATCGGTGGAGCAGCTGCTGCTGCGTCCGGTGTGGCCGTTGTCCTGCGCAAGAACGATCGCCCCGTTTTCCGTGACCCGGAAACTGGCTTCGAACGGCACATGGTGTCGGCGGCCCCGGGCGCGGGAGGCGGCGAGATGGTTGTCCACTACCTTCCCGCACAGGTCTCTACCGGGCTGCTGCCCGCGTATCCGCCGGGTACGGAGAAGCAACTCGTGGTGCTCGAGGGCACCCTCACCGTCGCGATCGGCGGGATCAGCGAGATCCTGAATGCAGGCGACTCCCTGTTCTTCCAGGCCGACGCGGACCACGGCTTCGCCAACCGAACGGATGCTCCCTGCGAATACATCATGGTCATCTCGCGCAGAACCTGAACGGCCGCAGCTTGCGGGCTCGGGTGCGGTTCAACCCTCCGTGGGGCTATGTGAGGATTTCGACGAGCTGGTCTGTGACTTGGATCACTCAGTCGGAGTTGTGATGTTGGAGTCCCCAGAGCGCAGAAGAGGTCCAGGCCGCGTGAAAGCCCTCGTTCGGTATCGAGTTGCTCGCCGGCCACAACCGGTGCCCGTGCACGCGACCGACCTGCAATGCGGCGCAATCAAGGCCGACGGCCAGCGCTGCGCGATCTCGACCGGCGGCCGCGGCCCGCGCGCGGCACCACAGCTGAGTCCCTATCTGGTGGAGCGAAATGCTGCGGAGCATGTGCGTCCCCGGCAGGAATCGAATCTGCGACCTAGGGATTAGAAGTTCCTGACCCGCGAACACTGTGCTGAGCTGGACCAATGCAGGTCGCGGGCGAGCGAAATCGTAAAATCCCTAGCTGGTGAAAACGAGGGTTCGGGGTGGCGAAAACACTCGAACCTGCCCCCAAGCGCGGCTCACTCCGCGGTGGCTGGACTTCCGGACGTGTCGCCTCGACTGCACAAACTCGTTGGTCAGCGGTAAGGGGTCGATTAGCGGAGCTTGGGACCTTTTTCGACATGCCGATAGAGGCAGTCGAAGAAGGGAACCCCATGACCAAGTTAAGAATCAAGACAGTTCGGCGCGCGGCCTGTGCCACCGGTATCGCCGCGGTCCTTACTGCGTCCGGCATCGGCAACGCATTCGCCCAGCCGATCCAACCCTCGACCGGTGCCGCCGCAGAATTTGTCAATCGCAACGGCGCAACAACGTCAGTCCAGCCCGACTCCGTTCGGTACTGCAGCATTGCAGGCTTGTCGATTCCGTTGTTCAGCGGCCAGGAGCTGCTGCTCGAAAAGGTGCAGAGCATCGATGTTCTCGGCTCCGACGACAAGTTCGTCCAGAATGGCGTGGCGTCACTCAAGATCACTCTGGTGAACGGAACATCGTTCCAGGACAGCATGCCTTCGAACTGTGATCTGTTCGGGCAGAACGACATCGGACGATTCAGTATTTTCCCTCAGGATCTGCAACGGCTCGAGTTCAATCGCGCGGTGATCACGGCTCCAGCACCGATTCCGAGGCCCGTCCCGGTGCCCGCGCCCGCGCCGCAGCCCGCGCCGCAGCCGGCGCCGCAGCCCGCGCCGCAGCCGGCGCCGCAGCCCGCGCCGCAGCCGGCGC
>NZ_JBHXAY010000101.1:0-23377 GCF_042728775.1 Nocardia sp. NPDC060259 | reverse complement strand
GTGCTCAAGTTCGAGGAGCAGCGCGACAAGATGCTCGCCCGCGAAGCCAAGAAGCTCGAACTGGCCCGCGTCTAGCCCGCACAACGACCAACGCCCGCCCTCCGTGCTTCGGAGGGCGGGCGTTGTCGTCGGTGCGGCTACTTGGTCGGCAGGGTGCCGTCGGTGCTGCCGACGTCGGTGATCTTCCAGTCCTGACCCGCGTCGACGGTGATGTTGTAGGTGACCGTATTGCGCAGGCCGTCGGGGTTCTGGGCGTTGGTGGTGCTCACGTCGACGAAGGCGGCGACCTTGTAGACCTCGCCCTCGTGCGACATCACCTTGGCGGTGATCGGCGTCGCGGAGGAGGTCCACTTCAGCGGGATGATGATCTGCTCGAGCTTGGCGCCGGTGGCGTCGAACTTGGCCGACAGCTCCGGCGAGGTGCCCGCCTTCAGCTCGGCCACCCAGGCGTTGACGTCCTGGTAGTTCAGCGTCGCCGAGCCGACGGCGTAGTCCAGGGCGATCTGCTCGGCCTTGGCATTGTCGGCGTCCTCGGCCTTCAGGTCGGAGAGATCGGAACGCGCCGAGCCGAGCAGCACGCCGAGCACGAGGGCGATGATCGCGAGGACGGCGATCACGGCGCCGCCGATCAGCGTCGAGACCTGCACCGCGACCGTGCCCTTGCCCGGCTGGGCAGGCGGGGTCTTGGTCAGGTCGGTGGCGTCGTCAGCGGGTTCGGCCATGGGTGGTTTCTCCGATTACGTGGGGACAGCGCACCGCCGGAGGCGACGATGCCAGCAGTGACAGGTTACTGAGCCGTAGCGGGGTCGGCGGGCAGCCGCGGCCGAATGCTGTCGCGTTGGTCACACCTGCCGGTCCGGCGAGCCGGTCACAATGCTGTTACCACGCGAAACAGGTAATGGGCGATATCGATCACATTCGGCGTGAATCGGTCGGCGCCGAGCGCTCACCGGCATGCCTGTGATAGGTCGCACCAGGGTGTTTTTCGGTCGCGACCTCGGGTGATGAGACAATGGCGAGCGTGACTACGACGATGCCCCAGGTGACAACGGCACTGCGGATCGGGCCCTACCCGGTCGATCCGCCGGTCGTGCTCGCCCCCATGGCGGGCATCACCAACCGCGCGTTCCGCACATTGTGCCGCGAGTTCGGCAGCTCGACGTCGATCTACGTGTGCGAGATGATCACCGCCCGCGCGGTGGTCGAGCGCAACGAGAAGACGCTGCACATGATGTCGTTCGACGCCGACGAGAACCCGCGCTCGATGCAGCTCTACGGCGTCGATCCGAAGACCCTCGGCGAGGCGGTGCGGATCATCGTCGGCGAGGGCATGGCCGATCACATCGACCTCAATCTGGGCTGCCCGGTCCGCAAGGTCACCCGGCTCGGCGGCGGCTCGGCGCTGCCGTACAAGCGCAGGCTGTTCGCCAACATCGTGCGGGAGATGGTCAAGGCCGCCGAACCGGCGGGTGTCCCGGTGACCTTCAAGTTCCGCATCGGCATCGACGACGACCACCAGACCTACCTGGACACCGGTCGCATCGCCGAGGCCGAGGGCGCGGCCGCCGTGGCGCTGCACGCCCGCACCGCGGCCCAGCTGTACTCCGGCGCGGCCGACTGGTCGGCCATCGCCCGGCTCAAGGAAGCCGTCACCACCATCCCCGTGCTCGGCAACGGCGACATCTTCTCCGCCGACGACGCGCTGCGGATGATGGACGAGACCGGCTGCGACGGCGTCGTCGTCGGCCGCGGCTGCCTCGGCCGCCCGTGGCTGTTCGCCGAACTCAGCGCCGCGCTGCGCGGCGAGCCCATCCCCGAGGGCCCCGTGCTCGGGCGTGTCGGCGAGATCCTGCTGCGGCACGCGACCCTGCTCACCGAGCACGACGGTGAGGACAAGGCGATGCGCGACATCCGCAAGCACATGGCCTGGTACCTGATGGGCTTCCCGGTCGGCTCGCAGCTGCGCCGCAGCTTCGCCACCGTCTCCCGGCTGACTCAGCTCGAGGACCTGATCGGTCAGCTCGACCCGTCCGCCCCCTTCCCCACCGACGCTCTCGGCCCGCGCGGCCGCCAGGGCTCGCCGCAGGCCAAGGTCGCCCTCCCCGACGGCTGGCTCGACGATCCCGAGGACGACACCGTTCCCTCGGCAGCCGATGTGATGCACAGCGGCGGCTGATTCCGGCCAGGTCAGACCGCCATTGTCATCGGTGCGCAACGAGTTCGCCTTCGATTCGTTTGCGCACAGGAGTGGCTACTCGTGGCGGAATCGTTATCATTGCGGACATCGTTCGGCTGCGGTACGAATCGGAGCCGTCGGTGACGCGCATGTTGCGGCAGATTGAAGAAGTGAGGTTCGTTGGTGGGTGACGATCGGCGCGGGCGTACGCCCCGGCCCGGAAGTCGCGCCCCCTGGGAGCGCTATCCGACGGCCGAACCCACCGAGCAGCCGGACACCGGCGCGCGACGGTCCAGGCACGCGGACGCGGCGCAGGACCCCGGTGCGGCACCGCTGACGGTGCAGGACCTCGTCGACCGCGTCGACAGCGAACGCACCAGGCGCGGCAGGCGCCCCGCCCCCGACACCGACGCGGGTTCGCGTGCGGGCCGCCGGGCCCGCGACCAGGCGCCGCGTCCCACCCAGCGTCCCGACATCACCGCGCGCACCGACAGCTCGTCCGTAGTCGACGACATCGCCGGCACACCGCATCGCGCCGAATCCCCCGCCGACCGCACCGCGACCACCGCGCTGCCCGCCCAGGCGCCCGACCCGGGCCGTGGCGGACGCAAGCCCGCCGCCCCGCGCCGCGCCCACGATCCGATCGGCGACCCGGCCACCGACATCCTGCCCGCGATCACCGCCGAGCCGCCGCAGCGCGCGAGGCCGATCAAGGCCACGGCCGCCGCACCGCCACGGCATCCCTCGGCCGACGGCCGCCGCGGCAAGCAGGCGCGGATGGCGGGCCGGGTGGCGTGCACCTTCTTCGCGGTGCTCGCGCTGGTCGTCACCGGTGGCGGCTGGAGCTACCTGCAAGCCACCGACAACAGCTTCACCCAGGTCTCGGCGCTCGACGGCACCACCGAGGACGTGCTCGACGGCGACATGCAGCTCGGTGACGAGAACTACCTGATCGTCGGCACCGACACCAGGGCGGGCGTCAACGCCGACCTCGGCGCGGGCACCACCGACGACGCCGAAGGCGCGCGCGCCGACACGGTCATGCTGGTGCACATCCCGAAGAACCGTTCGCGCGTCGTCGTTGTCTCTTTTCCCCGCGACCTCGATGTCACCCGGCCGCAGTGCGCGGGCTGGGACAACGAGAAGGCCGCCTATACCGACCAGAAGTTTCCCCTGGCGATGGGCGACAAGCTCAATGCCGTCTACGCGCTCGGTGGCCCCCGCTGCCTGGTCGACGTGGTGCGAAAGATGTCGGGCCTGAGCATCGGCCACTTCATCGGCATCGACTTCGCCGGATTCCAGGCGATGGTCGACCGGGTCGACGGCGTCGAGGTCTGCTCCACCAAGCCGATCATCGACGGCGTGCTCGGCACGGTCCTGGAAACCTCGGGCAAGCAGCGCATAAACGGTGAGACCGCACTCAACTATGTGCGCGCCCGACACGTCATCGGTGAGGAGCGCAGCGACTACGACCGGATCCACCGGCAACAGCAGTTCCTGGCGGCCCTGCTCCGTGGGGCGTTGTCGAGCAAGGTGCTGCTCGACCCGGGCAAGTTGCAGGGTTTCGTCGAGGCGTTCGGGCAGCACACCTTCGTCGACGGCGTCGGCACCCAGGACCTGATCCTGCTCGGCCGATCGCTGCAGAAAGTCAATGCCGGTGCGGTGACGTTCATTACCGCACCGACCGCAGGGACCACGGCGTACGGCAACGAGATTCCGCGCGAGTCCGATATCAGGGCGATCTTCCGCGCGATCATCGACGACCAGCCGCTGCCCGGTGAGGAGACCGCCCCGCCGGTCACCAGCTCGGCCGAAGCACCGCCGACGCAGGCGCCCAAGGTGCATGCCGTCAGTCCGGGATCGGTGTCGATTCGGGTTTCCAACGGAACCGGCCGCACCGGCGTCGCGCAGCAGGCCGCCAACAAGCTCAGCACGATGGGATTCGGGATCTACAGCGTCGGCAACTACCCCGACGGCAGCGAGTCGACGGTGGTGCACTACTCGATGGGCAACGAAGCGGCGGCCGCGACTGTCGCCAGTTCGATCCCCGGCGCGGTCATCGAACGCGACGACAACCTGGACGGGATCGTCGAGGTCATCCTGGGTTCGAGCTTCGCGGGACAGGTCCGCACCCCCACTGCGGTCGGTACCGAGATCCCCAACGTGGGGACCGGCAAAGCGATCGCGGCGGCACCTGTCGCCCTCCCGTCCGACCTCGAACACATGAACGCCGCCGACACCAGCTGCGATTGATCGACCACCCGGGCTGAGCTGGCATGACACTGCCACGCGGCATTCACCCGGTGTTGGGTGACAGCGCCGGGGGTACCCACTAGGGTCTGCAATCATGCGTGTCATCTACAACGAGCAAATGGCGGATCTCGCCAACCTCCTGGGCGAGATGGCCGGTCTCGCTGGCCAGGCGATGGAACAGGCCACCCAGTCCCTGCTGCAAGCCGACCTCACCCTGGCCGAGCAGGTCATCGGTGAGCAGGATCGGATCTCGGTGATGATCTCCGAGGCCGAGGAGAAGGCCTTCGCCCTGCTCGCGCTGCAGGCCCCCGTCGCGGGCGACCTGCGCCAGGTGGTGAGCGCCATCCAGATCGTCGGTGACGTCAACCGGATGGGCGCGCTGGCACTGCACGTCGCCAAGGTGACCCGCCGCCGCCACCCCAACCACGCGCTGCCCGAGTCGGTCAACGGCTACTTCGCCGAGATGGGCCGCATCGCGGTCAACATGGGTGCGGGCGCCAAGGAGGTCCTCGAGACCCGCGATCCCGAGCGTGCCGCCCAGCTCAACCAGGACGACGAGGCGATGGACGACCTCCACCGCCACCTGTTCACCCTGCTGATGGACCGCGAGTGGAAGTACGGCGTCGCCTCGGCCGTCGACGTCACCCTGCTGGGCCGCTACTACGAGCGCTTCGCCGACCACGCCGTCGAGATCGGCCGCCGGGTGATCTTCCTCGTCACCGGCGTCCTCCCGGGCGACGACGAAGTCGAAAGCTAGGGAACACCAACGGAAAAGCCCCCGCACTCCTTCCAGGAGGCGGGGGCTTTCTCGTTGCTCTTAACCGAAGCGGCCGGAGATGTAGTCCTCCGTGGCGCGCTGGGTGGGGTTGGAGAAGATCTTCTCGGTGTCGTCGATCTCGATCAGCTTGCCGGGCTTGCCCTGGGCCTCGAGATTGAAGAAACCGGTCTGGTCACTCACGCGCGCGGCCTGCTGCATGTTGTGGGTGACGATGACGATGGTGAATTCCTTCTTCAGCTCGGTGATCAGGTCCTCGATCGCCAGGGTGGAGATCGGGTCCAGCGCCGAACAGGGCTCGTCCATCAGCAGCACGTCGGGCGAGACCGCGATCGCGCGGGCGATGCACAGACGCTGCTGCTGACCACCGGAGAGGCCGCCGCCCGGCTTGTCGAGCCGGTCCTTGACCTCGTTCCAGAGGTTGGCGCCCTTGAGCGAGCGCTCGGCGACCTCGTCGAGTTCCTTCTTGTTGCGCACGCCCTGCAGCTTCAGGCCGGCCACCACGTTGTCGCGAATGGACATGGTGGGGAACGGGTTCGGGCGCTGGAACACCATGCCGATGGTGCGGCGCACGCCCACCGGGTCGATCGCGGCACCGTAGATGTCCTCGCCGTCGAGCAGCACCGCGCCCTCGACGCGGGCGTTCGGGGTCACCTCGTGCATCCGGTTCAGCGAACGCAGCACGGTGGACTTGCCACAACCGGAGGGACCGATGAAGGCGGTGACGCTGCGGGGCAGCACGGTCAGGTCCACGTCCGACACAGCGTGGAAGGCGCCGTAGTAGATATTGAGATCTTTGACGTCGATCCGCTTGGCCATCTGAGTTATCCGTTCGCTTCTATCGGTTCCGGGTGAGCAGCTTGTTGACGCCGGCAGCGGCCAGGTACAGCGCCGCGATGATCAGGATCAGCGTGAGCGCCGCACCCCAGACCCGCTCGCGACCGGCAGCCTCCGGGTTGGCCAGCTCTTGGTAGATCAACAACGGCAGCGAGGCCATGTTGCCGTCGAAGATGTTCTGGTTGATCGACTTGCTGTAGCCGACCAGCACGAGCACCGGCGCGGTCTCACCCATGACGCGGGCGAGGGCGAGCAGGATGCCCGAGATCATGCCGGGCGCCGCGGTGGGAATGACGATCCGCAGGATGGTCTTCCACTTCGGCACGCCGAGCGCGTAGGACGCCTCGCGCAGCTCGTCGGGCACCAGCTTGAGCATTTCCTCGGTGCTGCGCACGACGACCGGGAGCATCAGCAGGACCAGCGCCAACGAGACGGCGAAGGCGCTCTGCGGCATACCGAAGGTCGCGATCCACAGCGCGAAGATGAACAGCGCGGCGACGATCGATGGCACACCGGCGAGGATGTCGACCATGAAGGTGGTGACCCTGGCGAGCCTGCCGCGACCGTATTCGACCAGGTAGACCGCGGCCATGACGCCGAGCGGCACGGCGATCACCGAGGCGACCGCGGACTGCACGATGGTGCCGTAGATCGCGTGGTAGACACCGCCGCCGGTCTGATCCGGCAGGATGCCCTTCTGCGAGTTGAACCACCAGTCGGCGGACACGATCGCGGTGATGCCCTTGGTGACGACCAGTCCGAGCACCCACACCAGCGGGATCAGCGCGATGACGAAGCACGCGGTGACCAGGCCGGTCGCGATGTTGTTCTTGATCCGCCTGCCGGTGCTGACGTGGCGGAAGGTAGGCGCTTTGACCGGCTTGTCGAGGGTCGTTGTGCTGGTCATCAGCCGTTCACCTTTCCACCGGAGGCCAGGCGGGCCAGCGCGTTGACGACGAAGGTCAGCGCGAACAGGACGAAGCCGGCGGCGATGTAGGCGCCGGTCGGCAGCGGTGCGCTGAACTCCGAGGCGGCGGAAGCGATCTTGGAGGCGAAGGTGTAGCCGCCGTCGAAGAGCGACCAGGATCCGGCCTGGCTCGCGGTGCGCAGCACCACCAGGACGGCGATCGTCTCACCGAGCGCGCGGCCGAGGCCGAGCATCGAACCCGCGATCACACCGCTGCGGCCGTAGGGCAGCACGGTCATCCGCACGACTTCCCACTTGGTGGCGCCGAGCGCCTGCGCGGCCTCGATGTGGGCGCGCGGGGTCAGCGCGAAGACCTCGCGGGCGACGGAGGTGATGATCGGCAGGATCATGACGGCGAGCACGACGCCAGCGGTGAAGATGGTGCCACCGCCGCCGATCGAGACGTTGCCGTCGGAGAAGAGGAAGAACCAGCCCAGCTTGTCGTTGAGGAACTGCTGGACCGGCGCGATCTGCGGCGCGAGCACCAGGAAGCCCCAGAGGCCGAACACGATGGACGGCACCGCGGCGAGCAAGTCGATCAGCATCGTGAACGGCCTGCCGAGCTTCGACGGCGCGTAGTGGGTCAGGAACAGGGCGATCCCGACACCGATCGGCACCGCGACGATGAGCGCGAACACCGAGCTCAGCACCGTGACCATGAACAGGTCACGGATGCCGAAGCGCAGGTTGTTCGCGTCACCGGTCGAGAATTCGGTGCTGGTGAAGAAGTTGACCTCGTCAGCCCGGAGCGAGGGGACCGCGCGGATCAGCAGGAACAACGCGATCAACGCGATGGCAGCGACGATGGTCGCGCCGGCCGCGGTGGCCGTCCAACGGAAGATCGTCTCGGCGTTCAGGCGGCCGGTACGACCCCCGTCAGGGGCCTTGTCGATTTTCGGTTCGGTCGGCATAGTCGCAGTATCTCCGGCCGCCCTCGGGCTCGTCGAATCCGACGAGCCCGCTGCGGTCACCTCAGGGTGCGTGGTCATGGTCTTCGAGCGATCAGGAGATGGCGTTGATCGCGGTGGTCAGCTTGGTCTTGAACGCGTCCGGCAGCGGCACGTAGCCCGCCTCGGCGAGACCGGTCTGGCCGTTGGTGACGGCCGAGGTCAGGAACGCCTTGACGGCCTTGCCGGTCTCGGCGTCGGCGTACTTGGAGCACACGATCTCGTAGGTCGCCATCATGATCGGGTACGAGCCGGCCGCGGTCGGCTTGTAGAACGAGCTGGTGTCGAGGACCAGGTCGTTGCCCTCGCCCTTGACCTTCACGCCGTCGATCGACTTACCGGCCGACTCGGCCGACAGCTTGACCGGGTCCTTGCTCGCGGAGGTGATGATCTGCGCGATCGACAGGTTCTGCGCCTTGGCGAAGGACCACTCGTTGTAGGTGATCGAGTTCTTGGTGCTCTTGATCGCGGCCGAGGTGCCCTCGTTGCCCTTGGCGCCTTCACCGACACCGCCGTTGAAGGTCTTGCCGCCACCCTTGCCCCACGCGCCGTCGGAGGCGGCGTCGAGGTAGAGCTGGAAGTTGTCGGTGGTGCCCGACTCGTCGGAGCGGAAGATCACGGCGATCTTCTCCGACGGCAGCTTGGCGTTGGGGTTGAGCGCCTTGATCTCCGGGGCGTCCCAGGTGGCGACGGAGCCGTTGAACACCTTGGCGGCGGTCGGGCCGTCGAGGACCAGGTCGGTCACGCCGTCGACGTTGTAGGTGATGGCGATCGGGCCGAAGACGGTCGGCAGGTTCCACGCCGGGGCGCCGCAACGCTCCTGCGCCTTGGCGGGCTCTTCCTTCTTCGAGCTCAGCGCCGAGTCGGAGCCACCGAAGTCGGTCTGGGCGCCGATGAACTCGTTCACACCCGCGCCGGAGCCGCTGGAGGTGTAGTTCAGGGTGAAGCCGTCGCAGTTGGTCTCGTAGGCGGCGACGAAACGCTCCATAGCGTTCTTCTGCGAGGAAGCACCGGACGCCTTCAGCGCCTTCTTGCCACCGCAGGCGACGCTGCTGTTGGCGGCGTTGCCGGTGTCGCCACCGGTGTTGTCATCGCTGCCACAGGCGGCCAGGGTCATGGCGCCCACGGCGAAAACACCGACCAGGGCACTGGTGCGCTTGAAGTTCACTTTTCCTCCGACATTGCTGACGACTCGCTCGGTCCCTCACCGGCCCGGGCGAGTTGGGAGGTGCGGATCGCGGGGGAACGCGCGCACCAGGCGACGACTGTGCCGCCCAGAAGTAACCTAGGGTCGCCCGGTTGACAGTGAGCCGGACGTGGGTTAACGGAGAATGAACACCCCGGCGCGAATAGGGCTACGATTGTGACGTTTGCCCCAGTTTTACTCACACGTACCCGGTCATCCGCGCAATATTCAGCGGCGCAGAAGAATTCACCCGCGGTGTGAGGTGTCTCGCAGCCGTCAGGGCAGCGCGTAGGCGACGTCGATGTGCGCCGGGGCGAACCCGAGTTCGGTGTAGGTGTGCACGGCGGCGTGGTTGTCGGCTTCGGTGTAGAGCAACACCTCGGCCAGCCCCTCGGCGCGCAGGTACCGCAGTCCGGCCAGGGTCAGCAGCCTGCCGAGGCCACGGCCCTGCGCGGACGGATCGATGCCGACCACGTAGACCTCGCCCGCCGGCGCGGCGTCGGGATGCGCCTTGGTCCAGTGGAATCCGAGCAGGCGCGCCGGATCGGCGGCGTCGAAGGCCAGGAACAAGCCGGCCGGATCGAACCAGGATTCGGCGCGCCTGGCCGCGATGTCGCGTTCGGTCCAGCCGCCCTGCTCGGGGTGCCAGGAGAATGCGGCGTTGTTGACCCGCAACAGTTCGGCGTCGTCGGCGAGGCCTTCGTAGGTGCGCAGGACGAGATCATCCGGCACCACCAGTTCCGGTAGCTCCGGGGTTGCCAGCGATCGGCGCATCTGCCACAGCTCCCGCGCTGTGACGAGCCCGATGCCGGCCGCGACCGCCTTGGCCGCGGGCAGGTCACCGTGCGCCCACACCCGCGCGCCGGGTCCGCCTTCGGTCAGCGCGGCGCGCGCGAGCTCGGCGCCGACGCCGTCGCCGCGCGCGGACGGGTCGACAGCGACCTCCGCCATCGCGGGGTGTTCGTCATGTGCCGCAACGAGATTCGCGTAGCCGACGAGTTCGCCCGCGCGTTCGGCGAGCAGATGTCTTGTCGCCGGGTCGGCCTCGGCGAGGGAGAGTACCGCCTGTTCGGAGACCGGCGCGACACCGTCGGCCGCCTTCGCCCTGGCGAGCAGGTCGCGCACCAGCGTCGCGGTCGCCGGATCGATCCGGTCGGTCCAGGTCAGGGTTGCTGTCTGCGACATCGCCGTCCTCCTCGCTGTGCGCGGCTGGCCGACGACCACGCCGCGCCGTACCGTCCTGGCGCTGCTCGGCGCGCGCTACTGCGCGCTGCCGTTGAGCGGGGCCAGCGAGTCGTCGCCGTCGACGTCCTCGTCGTGGAAACTCACCACGTCACCCTTGGTGGCGGGCGTCCTCGCCGGGCGGACCGCCTTGTAGCCGACATTGCGCACGGTGCCGATCAGCGACTCGTACTCGCTGCCGAGCTTGGCGCGCAGGCGCCGCACGTGCACGTCGACGGTGCGGGTGCCGCCGAAGAAGTCGTAGCCCCACACCTCCTGCAGCAGCTGGGCGCGGGTGAACACCCGGCCCGCGTGCTGGGCGAGGTACTTGAGCAGCTCGAATTCCTTGTAGGTGAGGTCGAGCGGGCGCCCGCGCAGCCGCGCGGTGTAGGTGCCCTCGTCGATCACCAGCTCACCCAGGGTGATCTTGCCCGTGTTCTCCGGGCTGGCCACACCACCGTTGCGGCCGACCAGCAGCCGCAGCCGCGCGTCCAGCTCGGCGGGGCCGGTGCCCGGCAGCAGGATGTCGTCCAGGCCCCAGTCCGCGTTGACCGCCACCAGGCCGCCCTCGGTCAGCACCGCGACGACCGGCACCGAGGAGCCGGTGCTGCCGAGCAGCCTGCACAGACCGCGCGCGGCGGCCAGATCGGTTCTGGCGTCGACCAGCGCGACATCGGCGCTGCCCGCCTCCAGCAGGGACGACACCTCGGTCGGCGCGGGCCGCACGTTGTGCGCCAGTAGCGACAACGACGGCAGCACCGCATCGGGGTTGGGGTCGGAGGTCAGTAGGAGCAGCTCCACCGGGCTCTCCTCCTATCTCGTGGCTCCGCGGACGACAGCAGCCGCGTAGCTACGTCGCCGAAACACAGGTCAGTCGATTGCAACATTAGCCCCTGAAGGCTGATGACCTCGCACCATGGGCCGAGTCGCGGTGTCTCTGTCGCCATCCATCCCACTTCTGACCTGACCGGAGGGTGCGACGGAGAAGTGCCAGGGCGCCCGCCGCTAGGGTGAGGAGCATGCGCAAGCTGATCATCGGGCTGCTGTGCCTGGCCGGGGTGGCGGTGGTGATCGATTTCGGCGCCGCCGCCTACACGGAGTACCACGTATCACGGCAACTGCGTGCCGGAGCCGACTTGTCGGCCGACCCAGAAGTGACCATCAAGGGCTTCCCGTTCCTCGCCCAGGCGATGTCGGGCCGCTACGACGACGTGCTGATCCGCGCCCGCAGCATGCGCCCCGACATCCCCGGCGAGATCGCACTGGAGGCCAATCTCTACGGCCTGCACGCCTCGGCGAGTCAGTTGGTCGACGGCACCGCGCGCACCGCGCAGGTCGACCGCGTCGAAGCCAAGATGGCGATCGAGCCGACCGAGCTGGGTCGCCTGTTCGGCATCCCCGACCTGCAGGTACTCGGCCCGCCCGCCGACAAGTCCGACGGCACCGGCGGTTCCGGCGGTTCCGGGCTGACCACCGCGGGCGCCCATGTCCTCAAGGGCTCCCTCCCGGTCGCGCCCAACGGCCGCGTGCTCGGGCCCGGCGTCGTCCCGACGAGCACCGCGACCAAGGTCGAGGTGCAGGTCGAAGCCGATCTGCTGCTCGACGGCGACAAGATCAGGATCCAGGCCACCCGCTTCTACACCGACCGCACCTCGACCGCCGATACCCCGACCTCGACCACCAAGTCCGAGATCCTCGACGTCGATCGACCGGCAGTGCTCGAGCGCTTCAGCCGTACGATCGATACCAAGGAACTGCCGTTCGGCATCGCCCCCACCGAAGTGGAGGCCAAAGGCGGCCAGATCATCGTCTACGGTGTCGGCCGCTCCCTGACCATCGACCTGGACCGATTGCAGCAACCATGATCGAACTCGTCATCCTCGCCGCCGTGGTGCTGGCCGCCGTCGCGGTCGGCCTGCTGCTGCGGCGCAACCAGGGCCGCGTCCGCCCGGCCACCCTCGACCCCGAGACCGCCCAGCGCGCCCGCCTGCTCGACGCGGCGGGCGTCACCGGCGCCACCCCCGCGGTGCTGCACTTCTCGGCCGACTGGTGCGGCCCCTGCGACGCGGTCCGCCGGGTCGTCGCCGGCGTCACGGCCGACCTGTCCGAATCCCCGAACGCACCGCGCGACATCGAGGTCGACATCGACGCCGACCCCGCGCTGGCAAGGGAACTCAACGTCCTCTCGCTGCCGACGACCTTCGTCTTCGACGCCGAGGGCAAGGAGCGTTTCCGCATCTCCGGCGTGCCGAAGGCGGGCGATCTGCGCACCGCGCTCGAACCGCTGACAGTGTGATCTAGCCCCCTGTTACGGGGGCCCGGGACATTTCCCGGGACGACCGGGTAAACTGCTTCTCGTGCAATCCGACCACGAGCTGATGCTCACCCGACGCCGCACAGTTGATCTGTGTCGGCTCGGTGGTTGTTGCTGCCTGTGCCGCTGAACGGTCGGCATCTCTGAACGAGATTCCTGACGCCGACCTATGTCCGCCGCGCGAGTGATCGTCTCGATCCCCGGCGAACTGGCAGATCCGAAGTCAACAGACTCATCTTCAGCGCAGGAGTTCGCACAATGACCATTTCCCTTGATTCCCCACCGCGCGTCGACGTCCGCGGGCCACGTTTCGTGGCCTGGGTGACGACCGGCGTGCTGGTTCTGGTGCTCGTCACCGCCGCTTTCTCCACCGTCGCCGCCGCGATCCTGATCGGCCTGCAGGCCGTCGTCTTCGCGATCGGCGCGTCGGGCGGCCCTGCCAAGAACCCTTACGGTCGGACTTACGCGGCGTTCATCGCGCCGCGGCTCGGTCCGCCCACCGAGACCGAGCCCGTGCCGCCGCTGCGTTTCGCGCAGCTGCTCGGCTTCGCGTTCGCCGGTCTGTCCCTGCTGGGCTTCGTGCTCGGCTCCCCGATCGTCGGCGCGGTGTTCGCCGGCTTCGCTCTGTTCGCGGCGTTCTTGAACGCGGCGTTCGGGGTCTGCCTGGGCTGCCAGATCTACCCGCTGGTGGCCCGCTTCCGCCGGTCCACTGCCCCGGCATCGAACTGAACCCCTGCAAGTCATCTCTGAAAGGAACAACATGGCTCGCTCCGATGTCCTGGTCTCCGTTGACTGGGCCGAAGAGAACCTCAACGCCCCCGGCGTGGTCTTCGTCGAGGTCGACGAGGACACCTCCGCCTACGAGGGTGGCCACATCGAAGGCGCCATCCGCCTCGACTGGAAGACCGACCTGCAGGATCAGGTTCGCCGCGACTTCGTGAACCAGGAGCAGTTCTCCGACCTGCTCTCGGCGCGCGGCATCAGCAACGACGACACCGTCGTGCTCTACGGCGGCAACAACAACTGGTTCGCGGCGTACGCCTACTGGTACTTCAAGCTCTACGGCCACAACGACGTCAAGCTGCTCGACGGTGGCCGCAAGAAGTGGGAGCTCGACGGTCGTCCGCTCTCGCGTGACGCGGTCTCGCGCCCGGCCACCCAGTACAAGGCCTCGGCGCCCGACAACTCCATCCGCGCGTTCCGCGACGAGGTCATCGCGGCCATCGGCGCCAAGAACCTGGTCGACGTGCGTTCGCCCGACGAGTTCTCCGGCAAGATCCTGGCTCCCGCGCACCTGCCGCAGGAGCAGAGCCAGCGGGCCGGCCACATCCCGACCGCGATCAACGTGCCGTGGAGCAAGGCGGCCAACGAGGACGGCACCTTCCGTACCGACGCCGAGCTCGCCGAGCTGTACAAGGACGCGGGCCTGGACGGCGAGAAGGAGACCATCGCCTACTGCCGCATCGGCGAGCGTTCCTCGCACACCTGGTTCGTGCTGCAGGAGCTGCTCGGCCACCAGAACGTCAAGAACTACGACGGCAGCTGGACCGAATACGGTTCGCTCGTCGGCGTGCCTATCGAGTTGGGAGCGTAATCAATATGTGTGCAGCACCTACCCAGGGTCAGGCCATCCCGGCCGGTGTCGACGTGGAGAAGGAGACGGTCATCACGGGCCGCGTCCTGAGCGCCGACGGTCAGCCGGTGGGCGGCGCGTTCGTGCGTCTGCTCGACGGCAACGGTGATTTCACCGCCGAGGTCGTCGCCTCCGGCACCGGTGATTTCCGCTTCTTCGCCGCGCCGGGTTCGTGGACCCTGCGCGCGCTGTCCTCGTCGGGCAACGGCTCGGCCTCGGTCACCCCCGAGGGCGCGGGCATCCACTCGGTGGACGTCGCGGTCGCGAAGTAAGAACCTCACAACGGCCCTGGTAGTTCCTGTGCGGGAACTACCAGGGCCGTTTTCGTGTCCACTCACCGGACTCGCTAGACTCCGATTCGTGGTCCTCTTCTTCGAGATTCTCCTTGTCGCCGTGTCGATCCTCATCGGCTGGTTCGGCCTGTACGTCTTCTACCGGCTCTTCACCGAGTCATGAGCGGGCTCGCGAGCGAAGGTTCCGATCCGGCCGAGCGAGCGAGCAACAAGCAAGACGCTCCGGCCGAGCGTCGCAGCGGTGACGAGGCAGTCAACGTCGCCGCCGAACGGGCCAAGGAGACCGGTGTCAGGAACATCGCGGTCCTGGCAGGTCTTCCCCTGCCTACCGACACCGCGAACCTGCGCGAAGGTCCCGACCTGAACCACGACATGCTGGCGCTGCTGCCGCTGGTCGGCGTGTGGCGCGGTGAGGGCGAAGGCAATCATTCCGCCGACGGCGACTACCGCTTCGGCCAGCAGATCGTCGTCTCGCACGACGGCGGCGATTACCTGGTCTGGGAATCGCAGACCTGGAAGCTCGACTCCGAGGGCAACTACGAGCGCCCCGATCTGCGTGAGAGCGGCTTCTGGCGCGTCGGCACCGAGGGTGACGACGAGATGCTCGAGCTCCTGCTCACCCACAGCAACGGCATCGTCGAGCTGTTCTACGGCACCGCCCGCACCCAATCCTCCTGGGAACTGGCCACCGACGTGGTGATCCGCAGCCAGTCCGGCGCGGTCGTCGGAGGCGCCAAGCGCCTCTACGGCATCGTCGAAGGCGGCGACCTGGCCTACGTCGAGGAACGAGTGGACGCCGACGGCGCCCTCGAACCCCGCCTCTCGGCCCGCTTGCAGCGCTATATCGGCTGACAGACGCACCGAAGGCCCCGCGCTGCTGCGCGGGGCCTTCGACGTTCTCCGGAGAAATGGAGCGACCCCCGAGCCGTTTCGCTGCGTTCGCTGAACGCGGCGGTCCCGGTTGGATCGTCCGGGGGCTCGGGGGTCGGGTGACTGCCTGGGATTCGCTCAGCGCACCGCTGGGGAATCTCCCGCAGTGGTGCTGCTAGCGGGCAGCCACCTCACGCATCCGATGAACATACATTCCTCAGATCACCTCCTCTCTTGTGTACTGATGAATCTATCGGCACGTCGTGAGCTCGGCAATTGATTTTCTCGTCGCGCTGACCTGGACGAATGCAGGTCAATGCGCCGGGTGGGTGAGCTGGCAGGTGCCGGTGGCGTCGACGGTGACGATGGTGTCGGCGCGGTGGTCCGCCGGGAGCTGATGGGTGACGACGACGACCGTGCGGTCCGGGTCGACCAGGCCGCTGTCGGTATCGAGGAGATCCCGGAGCAGTTGTTCGCCTTCGGCGGCGGCCAGGTGCTCGGTGGGCTCGTCGAGCAGCAGGGTGGTGGCTGGGGCGACGAGTGCGCGAGCGAGGAGGATGCGTCTGCGCTGTCCGCCTGATACCGCGGCCGCGCCTGCGGTCAGCCCCGTGTGGATGCCGTCGGGCAAGGAGTCCAGCCAGGGGCCGAGTCCAACTGTGTGCAGCGCCGTTTCGGCGTCTTCGACCGTGAGGTCACCGCGCGCGACGCGCAGGTTCTCCAGGATCGAGGTGCCGAACAGGTGTGCGTCCTCGGCGAAGAAAGTTATCCCGTCGCGAGGCGCGTCGAACAGACCCGCCCAGGACATGAGCAGGGTCGTCTTGCCCGCACCGCTGGGTCCGACGACGACGATTCGGCGCCCCTCGGGCAGCGGGATACGCGGCAACCGGTATTCCGCGCCGGCGAGCTTTTCGGCGGAGCCCCCGCCTACCCCGGCTACCCCGCCGGTCGCGCGGGTGCCGATCGACTGTGCAGTCGCGCCGGGCTCACCGGTCGCGGCAGTCGCCCCGGTGCGGCCAGACTCTCCGGTGCCGCCGGTCTCGCCGGTGCCACCTCTGTCGAAGGTCTCGCCGGACTCGGCGGCGCGGAGACGGTGCAGGGCGGCGCGAGACGTCGTCAGAGTCGTCGCTGCGGCGGGGAGGGCGCCGACGGCTTCGAAGGCCGACAGCGGGACCAACACGAGGATGGTGAGGGCCATCGGGGTCATGCCGCCGGGCAGTCCGCCCGTCGGTCCGTAGGCGGCGATGCCGACCAGCAGGGCGCCCAGCGCGCTGACGCCGATGGACAGCGGGGTCGCCGCGGCGGCCCAGGCGCTGTGCGAGGCGGCGGTGTCCTCGGCTTTCACCGCGCGCCGGGTCGCCTTGTCCGCCTGGGCGAGTGCCGCGTCGAGCTTGCCCGCGACGCGCAGTTCGGCGGCATGGTCGAGCACGGTGACCGCCTCCGCCGTGAACTCTGCACGGTCAGCGCGCACCGCCTGCTCGGCTTCCCGCGCTGCCACTCCCGACAGCCACGGCGCCAACATCCCCGAAACCGCCAGGGCAACAGCCAGAATCACCGCCGCGGGCACCGAGATGAACGCGATCAGCCCGACCGCCGCGAGTGACAGGATCACCGCGACCGCGACCGGAACGAGCACCCGGACCACCACCGCACCGAGATCATCGATATCGGCGCCGATCCGCACGAGCAGATCACCACGCCGCATCTCCCGCAGGTCACCACCCCCGCGTTCCGGTACGTCCGGACCTTCGGACTGGGAACGATCCGCCGAAGTCCCCTGCCACCACCAGATATCCGAATGCGCCAGCGTGCGATACACCGTCGTCCGCGCCGTGGTCATCGCCCGCAGCGCCACATCGTGGGTGGCCAGCCGCTCCAGATACCGGCACAGTCCCCGCGAGATGCCCAGCGCCCGCACCGCGACCACCGCCACGCTGAGATAGAGCACCGGCGGCATCTGCCAGG
The DNA here is from genome assembly GCF_042728775.1 of Nocardia sp. NPDC060259. Taxonomy (NCBI): domain Bacteria; kingdom Bacillati; phylum Actinomycetota; class Actinomycetes; order Mycobacteriales; family Nocardiaceae; genus Nocardia; species Nocardia sp. NPDC060259. Next base: position 5,943 of record NZ_JBHXAY010000101.1, on the reverse strand, counting down.
CCCGCGCGATCAACCACGCCGCCAGCGCGGCCAACCCGAGCCCACTACCGAGCGCCGCCACACCCCAGGCGATCGCCACCACGACCCGCCACGGCGACAACGCCAGCAGTTGCCGCATCTCCCGCAGGTCCTGCCGCAACGACCCATCACCGGAACCGCCACGCTCGAGCCCGACTTCGGTCATGACACCGCCACCCCCTGCACGCCATCCGCGACGCCGTAGCTTCGAGATTCCGCGCCATCGCTGTTCGTCTGTGTGCCGGAGCCACGGTTGGCAGAAGTGCCGCCGATACCGAAGCTGGTGTCCGGGAACGCATCAGCCGAGGCGGCTCGAGCAGTAGGTGTCGGCCGGTCGGGATCGTCGTCGCCGGGGCAGTCGGTGGCGGGTGCGCTGCTACCGACTACCTGGACGACGACGTCCGCTGCGGCCAGGACTGTCGGGCGGTGGCCGACGACGACAACGGTCGCGCCTGCGACCGCGAGGGCGCGCAGAGTGGTCAGCACGTGCTGCTCGCTCTGCGAGTCGAGGTGGGCGGTGGGTTCGTCGAGCAAGAGAACGGGGCGGCGGGCGGCCAGCACCCTGGTGAGGGCGAGGCGCTGTCGCTGGCCCAGTGACAGGCCGATGCCGCCCTGGCCGACAATCGTGTCCCAGCGGGACGGCAGTTCGTTCAGCACGGCGTCGAAACCTGTTGCGGTGCTGATCTCGTCGAGGTCCGCGGCGGTGGCGTGTGCGCCGAGCAGTTCGACATTCTCGCGCAGTGTTCCCGGGACCAGCACCGGTCGCTGCGGCAGCCAGGCGATGCGGGCCCACCAGCTGTCCGGGTCGAGCTCGCGGACATCGGTACCGTCGACGAGGACAGCACCGGCATCGGGCGCAACCAGGCCGAGAATCGCTTGCAGCGCGGTCGATTTCCCGCATCCGTTCGGCCCGGTCAGCACTGTCACCGCCCCGGGGGCGAGCTCGGCGGTCAGACGATCGGGCGCGTTCCCGGATCGGGCCGCAATCGTCAACCCACACAGCATGATTCCCGAACCAGCCCGACCCCGAAGGTCGCCGATCTCCGCAGCCCGCCGGCTCGCATCGGACCCGACCCGGTGCGCAGAGTCGGCAGACTCATGCGCGACCGGAACGACACCATCAGCCGCCCCCTGCTCATGGGGGCGCCGAGTGGCCGCATGAATCGCACCCTGCTCATGGGTGCCCCGGACGCCACCGCGTGCCGCGCTCTGGTCGCGGGCAGCCGACGTGCCATCACCGACGAAATCCCCCGCCTCCAGCACCGCGAAAGCCTTGTCCCCCGCCGCCATTCCATCCTGCGCCGCATGGAACTTCTCCCCCACCTGCCGCAGCGGCCAGTACACCTCCGGCGCGAGAATCAACGCGACCAGCCCGGCGTACAAACTCATCTCCCCGTACACCAACCGCAAGCCGATGGTGACGGCGATCAGCGCGACACTCAAGGTCGCCAGCGACTCCAGCACCATCGAGGACAGGAACGCGATCCGCAGCGCTCGCATAGTTCGCTGCCGCAGCGAATCACCCAGTGCCTCGACCTGATTCACCATGCTCGGCCCGTCGGCCCCTTCACGGCCGAGGGCACGCAAGGTCGGCATGCCCGCGAACAGGTCGAGGAGCTGGTCGGACAGGCGGGTGGTCGCGGCGAGGGTCGCTTCGGCGCGGCCCTGGGTGAGCAGGCCGATGAGCACCATGAACAGCGGGATCAACGGCACCGTGATGATCGCGATCAGCGCCGAGGTCGGATCGTGGAAGGCGATGACCACCAACACGATCGGCGGCACCAGGCAGGCCAGCAGCAGGGCGGGCAGGTAACCGGTGAACCAGGCGCGCAGGCCGCTCAGTCCGTTGCCGACCACGACCGCGATCTCGGTCCGGCGCGCGTCGAGTTCGCGCGGCGGCAGTTCCGCGCCCGCCCGCAGCACCGCCGATTCGAGCTCGGCGACAACGGTGGCACCGGCTCGGTGGGCCAGCCGCGCCTGCCACCAGCTCGCCGCCGCGCGCACCGCCACGGCGACGGAAAGCCCGATCAATTCCGTTGTCCACGCGCTGAACTCGCGCTTGCCGGGGTCGGTGATGACCCCGGCGAGCACCCGGCCGAGCAGGACAGCGATCACCACGATCGTGGCCGTGATCACCAGCGCGAGCAGCACCGACACCACCAGGTGTGGCCGGGCCGAGCGGGCGTACCGCAGCAGGCGAGGATCGACGGGGCGGCGCTTGGCAGTCCGCGCACCGTCCTCTGACGTGTTCGCGGATGCGGATCCGGCACCGGTCTGCCGATCGACCGACCTGTTCTGCGACCTGCCCGCCCGTGCCATGACTCAGTCCTTGCTGGTCAGCGGCAACCCGGTCGGCGCCGGAATCTGCTCGACGGTCAGCCGCTGCCGGAACACCCAGTACGTCCAGCCCTGGTAGACCAGCACGACCGGCGTGGCCAGCAGGGCGGCCCAGCTCATCACCTTCAGCGTGTACGGCGTCGAGGACGCGTTGTAGATGTTCAGGTCGTAGAGCGGGCTGATGGTCGACGGCAGCACGTTCGGGTACATCGAGCCGACGATGAGCACGGTCGCCGAGATGACCGTCAGCGTGGTGCCGACGAAGGCCCAGCCGTCGCGGCCCGCCGCGTTCGCCGCCCCGGCGAGCACGAGGCCGAGCACGGCCGTCACCAGCACCGCCCAGGTCCAGCCCGCGCCGTAGGCGAGCTGGGTCCACACGCCGAAGCCGCCGACGATCACCGCGGTCGGCACCAGCAGCAGCCGGACGATGCGCTGCGCGTCGGTACGGACCTCGCCGCCGGTCTTGAGCACCAGGAACACCGCGCCGTGCAGGGCGAACAGGACGCCGGTCGTCAGGCCGCCGAGCAGGGCGTAGGGGCTGAGCAGATCCCACACCGAGCCGACGATCTGGCGATCGGAGTTCAGCGGCACCCCGCGCACCAGGTTCGCGAACACCCAGCCCCAGGCCAGCGCCGGGATCCAGGAGCCGATCCCGATGCCGATATCGCACCAGGCCCGCCATTTCGGATCGTTGATCTTGGCGCGGTATTCGATCGCGCAGATCCGCAGGATCAGCGCGACCAGCAACAGCAACAGCGCCAGATAGAACCCGGAGAACATGCTCGCGTACCACTCGGGGAACGCCGCGAACATCGCGCCGCCCGCGGTGATCAGCCAGACCTCGTTGGCGTCCCACACCGGGCCGATGGTGTTGAGCACCACGCGCCTGCGGGTATCGGAGCCCTTGCCGAGGATCGGCATCAGCATGCCGACCCCGAAATCGAAGCCCTCCAGCACGAAGTAGCCGGTGAACAGCACGCCGATCAGTACGAACCAGAACTGCTGCAGATCCATCACCGGCTCCTAGTAAGCGAAGGAAAGTTGTTCGACGGCAGGCTCTTCCGGTTTGTGATGCCTGCCGGTGTCCGGTCCGTCGGGGCCCTCACCGGGGGTGAGCGGCGTCGGTTCGTCCGGCCCGGCGACGGTGTACCGGCGGATCAGGTAGAACCACACCACCGCCAGCACGCCGTAGAGCAGCGTGAACACCACGAGGGAGAACACGACCGTCGCGGGGGCGTGGTCGGAGACCGCCTGCTGCACCGTCATCCGGATGTTCGGGTCACCGGTCGGGTTGGGCACGACCGCCCATGGCTGGCGGCCCATCTCGGTGAACACCCAGCCCGCGGCGTTGGCCAGGAACGGGGTGGGGATCGCGAGCAGGCTCAACCAGGAGAACCAGCGCTGGTCGGGCACCCTGCCCCCGCGGGTCACCCAGAATCCGGCGAGCAGCAGCAGCACCGAGCCCGCGGCAAGGCCGATCATGGCGCGGAAGGACCAGTAGGTGACGAACAGGTTCGGCCGGTAGTCGCCGGGCCCGTACTTGACGTTGTAGGTCTGCTGGAGATCGACGACGCCGTCGAGGGTCACGTCGGTGAACTTGCCCTCGGCCAGGTACGGCAGCACGTAGGGCACTTCGAGCACGTGGGTGACGCTGTCGCAGTTGTTGTGCGTGCCGACGGTGAGAATCGAGAAGTCGGGGTCGGTCTGGGTGTGGCACAGCGATTCCGCCGAGGCCATCTTCATCGGCTGCTGCTCGAACATCAGCTTGCCCTGGATGTCACCGGTGAAGATCACCGCGACGCCGGCCAGGGCCACCACCACCAGCGAGGCCCGCCCCACCGGCCGCCACATGACGCGCGCGTCCTCGAGTTTGGCCGGGTCGCCGCTGCGCGCGTTGCGCACCATCCACCAGCCGGCGATGCCGGCGACGAAGGTGCCCGCGGTGAGGAACGCCCCCGCGACGACGTGCGGGAACGCGGCCAGCGTCGTGTTGTTGGTGAGCAGCGCCCAGATGCTTTCCAGCTCAGCGCGTTCGGTCTCGGGGTTGTAGCGCGCGCCGACCGGATGCTGCATGAACGAGTTCGCGGCGACGATGAAGTAGGCCGACGCGTTCACACCGAAGGCCACGATCCAGATGGTCGCCAGGTGCACGAGTTTCGGCAGCCGGGTCCAGCCGAAGATCCACAGGCCGATGAACGTCGACTCCATGAAGAACGCGATGAGCGCTTCCAGTGCCAGCGGCGCGCCGAAGATGTCGCCGATGAAGCGGGAGTACTCGCTCCAGTTCATCCCGAACTGGAATTCCTGCACGATGCCGGTGGCGACGCCGATGGCGAAGTTGATCAGGAACAGCTTGCCGAAGAATTTGGTGAGCCGGTACCAGTGTTCCTTGCCGGTGATCACCCAGGCGGTCTGCATCATGGCGATCAGCGGCGCCAGACCGATTGTCAGCGGTACGAAGATGAAGTGATAGACGGTGGTGATACCGAATTGCCACCGGGAGACGTCCACAATGTCCATCCGACCCTCCAGCTTCTACTACGACAAGTTGTAGTAGATCGTACGCCTGGATCTCCCCCTGGTGAGCGTGACAACCGCCACGACACGCCGAAAGGTTACTGCGCGAAGGGGATCTACGCGGCCCGACCGGGGATTCCCGGCGCCGCGGGGGCACGCCCACCCGTGCCCCGGACACGACTCACCAGTCGCCGATGGTCCCCGGCCGTTCGACCCCCAGATTCACCATGTCGATGATCTCCTGCGCGTTGTCCGGCGCCGACATGCGCACACCGTCGAGCTGATTCACCCGCGCGGCCAGCGTGATGCTCGACAGCAGCCAGATGCTGTCGCAGTCGAACAGGTCGGCGGTGAACAGCGACTGGTACTTGCACTCCCAGCCCTGCTTCTCCGCCACCGCGAACAGCGAACGCTGCGTTACCCCTGGCAGCACTCCGCTCTTCGCGGGCGGGGTGATGAGCTGCTTGTCGCGCGCGATCACGACGGTCGAGCGCGGGCCCTCGAGCACCCGGTGCTCGGTGCTGTGGAAGATCACGTCCTCGGCGCCCATCCGCCGCGCGAACCGCAGTGCGGCCATATTGGTCGCGTAGGAGAGGGTCTTCGCGCCGAGCAGTTGCCACGGCGCCGCCTGCGCGAGGTCGACCGAGATGCCGCGCGCCAGCGACATCACCTTCACGCCTTCGGCACGGGCCGTCGCGACCCGAGCCGGTACCGGGGAGACGAGCACGTACGCGGTGGGCTTCGGTTCGGTCGGGGTCAGTCCCGCCGGAGCGTCGTATTCCGAATCGCGGCCGCGGGTGTAGATCAGCCGCAGCATGCCTTCCTCTTCCGAACCCCACTCCTTGCACGCCAGCTCGACCGCGGCGCGCCATTTCGACAGCCCCGGCTCCGGCAGCTCGAGCGCCTGCGCGGACCGGCGCAGCCTGGCCAGGTGGAATTCCAGCGCGGTCGCCGTGCCGTCGCGGACCAAAATCGTTTCGAAGACACCGTCGCCGCGCAGTGCGCCGATGTCGTCGGCATAAAGCGACGGCGCGTTCGCATCAGCCACCCCGCCGTCGAGTGTCACAAGTA
>NZ_JBHXAY010000100.1:0-23583 GCF_042728775.1 Nocardia sp. NPDC060259 | reverse complement strand
GCCTTCGGTTCTTCAACTATCGGGGTGGAGCCGATGTCGTCGCAGGTCCGACGTCAGTTGCTGATGTCGGCGTTCTCGCGGTCCTCGTCGACGATGTCGGAATCGTCGTCGGCGACCTCGGGGATGGCTTTGGTCTGGCGGGAGCCGGACACGGACTTGTTGTTGCCGTTGTTGCTGATGGACTTGCGCTCGGGGGCACCGTCGAGCAGCTCGCTCTCCCGGTTGACCGCCGCGAGCATGGCGGGCACCGAGTCGAGCTGACCGCGGATACCGAGCAGCTGGGCCAGGACGCGGCCGCGCAGCACGCGCATCTCCTCGGCCAGTTCCTTCGCGTGCGCGATCTTGCGCTCGGAGGTCTGGGTGGCGGAGCTGATGAGGCGGTTCGACTCATCGGTCGCGTCCTTGATCCGCTGGGCGGCCTCGGCGCGACTGGTGGCCTCGAGCTCCTCCATGGCACGGGTCAGCTTGGTGCGCCGATCGTTCATGGTGGCCTCGAAGTCCTGCTGGGTGGCCTTGCGCTTGGCCTCGGCCTCCTTGCCGAGACGTTCCACATCGGCCTGGGCGGCCTCGATGATCTTGGCGGACTCGGTGCGCGCGTTCGCGAGGGTCTGCTCGAACTCGATCTCGAGCGCCTCGCGCTTCTCCTTGGTCTCCGCGAGCAGCGACTCGTACTTGCCACGCATCTCGGTGGCCTGCTGCTCGGCGATCGACACCATCTCGGCGGCTTCGGCCTGCGCCAGCGCACGGACCTCGGACGCTTCGTCCGAGGCGAGGCGCAGCATGCGCGAGATACGGTCGGACATTCCTTCGGCGGTGGTCGGCGGCACGGAAAGCCGGTCGACCTCCTTGCGGAGCTCGTCGATCTCGTCCCGAGCGTCTTCCAGCTGGCTGGCGAGATTCCGGGCCTGCGCGGCGGCAGCATCCCGGTCGGTGGCGGTGACGCGAAGCTCGGCGTCGAAGCGGTCGAAGTAGTTGCGCACCTCGTCTTGCGCATAACCCTTGCGCACAACGGTGAAGGGCAGTGCAACGAAGCGATTGCGATCGGACTCAGGTGACGACATGGCACACAAAATACAGCCTCGAGCGAGCCTATGGAGACTCGACCGGGATTGTGATCTCGCCGAGATTTACCGACCGTATCCGCGTACTAGTGCGTAACATTCGGGTTCGGCTCGACGAGCTCGACCAGCACACCGCCAGCATCCTTCGGATGGATGAAATTGATGCGGGAATCGGCAGTGCCGTGACGAGGCGCTTCGTACAGCAAACGCAGTCCACGGTCGCGCAGGAAGGCCGAAACCGCCTCGATGTCGGTGACCCGGTAGGCCAGCTGCTGCAGGCCCGGTCCGCTACGGTCGATGAACTTGGCGATCGTCGACTCCGGGGTCAGCGGGGCCAGTAACTGCAGTGCGGTGGCGCGGTCGGCCGCCGCGGGGCACGACAGCATCGCCTCGACGACGCCCTGGGCCTCGTTGACCTCGCGATGGGTCTCGACCATGCCGAGATTGTCGGTGTACCAGGCGACGGCGGCGTCGAGGTCGGGCACGGCGATGCCCACGTGGTCGACGGCGATGACGTAGTCGGCGGGGATGATGTACTCGTTGCTCACTCCTCGAAGCTAGCGCGTACCTGGGTGCCGTGTCCGCTCCGATACCGGTTACCGTTGAGTGCAACCCTTGACGTGCACGGCTGAGCGCTGTGTGCGTCACGGCGAGGTTCGACTCAATGAATGCGAGGCTTTCGTGACGACTTCTGTCATCGTGTCCGGTGCGCGTACCCCGGTCGGCAGGCTCCTGGGCGGTCTGAAGGACTTCAAGGCCTCGGATCTGGCCGGTGTGGCCATCAAGGCGGCGCTGGAGAAGGGTGGTGTGGCGCCCGAGCAGGTCGACTACGTCATCCTCGGTCAGGTGCTGCAGGCCGGCGCCGGGCAGCTGCCCGCCCGCCAGGCCGCGATCGCCGCGGGCATCCCGATGGATGTGCCGTCGCTGCTGATCAACAAGGTCTGTCTGTCGGGCATCAACGCGATCGCGCTGGCCGATCAGCTGATCCGCGCCGGTGAGCACGAGATCATCGTGGCGGGCGGCATGGAGTCGATGAGCCAGACGCCGCACCTGCTGCCCAAGAGCCGTGAGGGCCACAAGTACGGCGACACCACCCTCGTCGACCACATGGCCTACGACGGCCTGCACGACGTGATCACCGACCAGGCGATGGGCCTGCTGACCGAGGACCGCAACGACCTCGACAAGGTCAGCCGCGAGGAGCAGGACGCGCTGGCCGCGGCCTCGCACCAGCGCGCCGCCGCCGCGTGGAAGAACGGTGTGTTCGAGGACGAGGTCGTGCCGGTGGCCGTGCCGCAGCGCAAGGGCGACCCGATCTACGTCACCACCGACGAGGGCATCCGCGCCGACACCACCGTCGAGTCGCTCGGCAAGCTGCGTCCGGCCTTCCGCAAGGACGGCACCGTCACCGCGGGTACCGCCTCGCAGATCTCCGACGGCGCGGCCGCGGTGATCGTGATGAGCAAGGCCAAGGCGCAGGAGCTGGGTCTGGAGTGGATCGCCGAGATCGGCGCCGCCGGTCAGGTCGCCGGTCCGGACTCGACCCTGCAGGACCAGCCGGCCAACGCCATCCTCGCCGCGTGCGCGAAGGAAGGCATCACCCCGGCCGAGCTGGATCTGATCGAGATCAACGAGGCCTTCGCGGCCGTCGGTGTCTCCTCGACCAAGAAGCTGGGCTACGACCCGGAGAAGGTCAACGTCAACGGTGGCGCCATCTCCATCGGCCACCCGCTCGGCATGTCCGGCGCCCGCATCCTGCTGCACCTGGCGCTGGAGCTGAAGCGTCGCGGTGGTGGCGTGGGCGCTGCCGCGCTGTGTGGCGGTGGCGGCCAGGGCGACGCGCTGATCATCCGCGTCCCCGCCTGATCCTTTTCGACACGACGGGCCCCTGCCGAGCGCGGGGGCCCGTTTGTGTGACCGGTCCAACTACGTAGTGTCGTAGTGGGTCCGGCACAATGGGGATCATGGGTTTCTTCGATCTGCGGTCCACTGCCAGTCGTTTCCGGTTCTTCGCGGTGCTCGAGGCACTGTCGTGGATCGGTCTGCTGACCGGTATGGCGTTCAAGTACATCCCCGCCGAGGGCAACGAGATCGGCGTGAAGATCTTCGGCCCGGTGCACGGCGGCATCTTCGTGCTGTTCGTGATCACCGCGCTGCTGGCCGCGCGTGAGCTGAACTGGAGCTGGAAGACCACCGTGCTGGCGCTGGCGTCGAGCATTCCGCCGCTGGCCACCGTGATCTTCGAGGTCTGGGCCGTGCGCACCGGCCAGCTCGGCGAGCTGAGCACCGGCGCCGCGAAGGGCTCCCCGGCAGCCGCTCCGACGGCTTCGTGACAAACTGGAAACTGTGACTCGACCCGCTGCCCGTCGTCCTTCGCCCGCCGCTGCCGCCGCCATGTCCGGTGCGGTGGATCTGTCCGCGCTGAAGCAGCCGCCCGCCGCTCCCGGCGGTGCGCCTGCGGCCTCGGGGAACCACTCGGTGACCGAGGCGGATTTCGAGACCAAGGTCATCCGCCGCTCGATGCAGGTGCCCGTGGTGGTCGCGCTGTACTCGCAGCGCAGCCCGGGCAGCGTCGAACTGATCCGCACGCTGGAACGGCTCAATGCCGACGATCGGGGTGCCTGGGATCTGGCCGCCATCGAGGCCGAGCCGAACATGAACATCGTGCAGGCGCTGCGCGTGCAGGGCATTCCCACGGTGATCGCGGTGGCGGGCGGGCAGCCGCTGGCCGACTTCGAGGGTGCCCAGCCCGAGGCCCAGGTCCGGCAGTGGCTGGACGCGGTCATGGACGCGACGGCGGGCAAGCTCGAGGGCGACCCCAACGGGCCGGAGCCCGAGGTCGAGGACCCGCGCTTCACCGCCGCCGAGGACGCGCTCGCCGAGGGTGACATCGCCGGCGCCGAGGCGGCCTACGAGGCGATCCTGGCCGCGGAACCCGCCAACGAGGAAGCCAAGGCGGCCCTGCGCCAGCTGCGCTTCCTGACCAGGGCCCAGCAGATCGACCCGGCCGTGGTCGCCACCGCCGACGCCGATCCGGCGAATCTGGACGCCGCCCTCGACGCCGCCGACGTGGAGCTGCTCGAGCAGCGCCCCGAGGCCGCGTTCGAACGGATCATCGCCGTCATCAAGCGCACCGCGGGCGACGACCGCACCGCGGCGCGCACCCGCCTGCTCGAGCTGTTCGAGCTGTTCGATCAGGCCGAGCCCTTCGTCGTCGCGGCCCGTCGCAAGCTGGCCACCGCGCTGTACTGACGCGTCAAACCTTCCTCCTCGGGGCCGTCCCGGCTGAACTGCCGGGACGGCCCCGCCGTATCTCCAGTAGACCCGCGGCACCGGGCCGCGAGCTGACCGGAGGAGAACGATATGACCTCACTGGACCATTCGGCCGCGCCGGACCAGGCCGAGGTGGAAGCCTTCGCGGGCACGATGATCGAGATGCTCGACCACGCGAGCACCGCCCTGATGATCAGCATGGGCCACCAGGTCGGGCTGTTCGACACCATGGCGGCCAACCCGGGCGCGACCAGTTCGGCACTCGCCGCGGCGGCCGGGCTGGACGAGCGCTATGTCCGCGAATGGCTCGGCGCCGTCACCACCGCGGGCATCGTGCGCTACGACCCGCCGACCGCCACCTACACCCTGCCGCCCGCGCACGCGGCGAGCCTGACCAGGGCCGCAGGCCCGGAGAACCTGGCCAGGATCATGCAGTTCATCGCCCAGCTCGGCGAGGTGGAGCCCAAGATCGTCGAACGGTTCCGGATCGGCGGCGGCCTGTCCTACGACGACTACGCCCGGTTCCACGCGCTGATGGCGGAGGAGAGCGCCGAGGTGTTCGACGCCGCGCTGATCGACGTGGTGCTGCCGATGTCGCCGGGGCTGACCGACCGGCTGCTGATGGGGATGGACGTCGCCGATATCGCGTGCGGCAGCGGCCACGCGGTGAACCTGATGGCGCGGGCGTTCCCGGCCAGCCGGTTCCGCGGCTACGACTTCTCCGCCGACGCGATCGCGGCGGGCCGGGCCGAGGCCGAGGCGATGGGCCTGACCAATGTCGAGTTCGTCGTCCAGGATGTCGCGGAGCTGAACGAGCCAGGCACCTGCGATCTGATCACCGTCTTCGACGCGATCCACGACCAGGCGCATCCGGCGCGGGTGCTGGCCAACATCGCCGCGGCGCTGCGCTCCTACGGTGTCTTCCTGATGGTCGACATCCACGCGTCGAGCATGCTCGAGGAGAACATCGACCTGCCGCTCGGCCCGTTCCTGTACGCGATCTCGACGATGCACTGCATGTCGGTGTCGCTGGGGCAGGGTGGCGACGGGCTCGGCACGGTCTGGGGTGAGCAGCGTGCGCTGTCGATGCTCGCCGATGCCGGGTTCACCGACGTGCAGATCCATCATGTCGACGGTGATCCGCTCAACACTTACTACGTCGCGGCCAAAGATTGAGCTACGGTCGAAACATGGCCTCCAAGAAGGATATTCAGCACCGGGTCGTGACCACGTTGCAGCGGCCGCTCAACCGGGTCGTGCGCAGACTGCCCGGCCATCAGCTGCTCGAGACCACCGGCCGGGTGAGCGGGCAGCCGCGGATCACGCCGATCGGTGGGCGCCGTACCGGAGACCAGTTCTGGCTGGTCTCCGAGTTCGGTGAGCGCTCGCAGTACGTGCGCAACATCATGGCCGACAACCGGGTGCGGGTGCGGCTGCACGGGCGCTGGCACAGCGGCAGCGCCCACCTGGTGCACGACGACGACCCGCGCGCCCGGCTGCGTGCGCTTCCGCGCTACAACAGCGCCGCGGTGCGCGCGGTCGGCACCGACCTGCTGACGATCCGGATCGACCTGGACTGAGCTCAGCGCTCGGCGGCCAGCCAGACCGCGCTGTTCGGGGCCAGGGTGACGGTGGCCGAGGCGGGGCGGCCGTGCCACGCGGTGTCGTCGGCGGCGACAACGCCGAGATTGCCGACGCCGGAGCCGCCGTATTCCTGGGCGTCGGTATTGAGGACCTCGCGCCAGGAACCGCTGTGCGGCAGGCCGATCCGGTAGTCCTGTCTGGTGGAGCCGGAGAAGTTGAAGACACAGGCGACCGCGCTGCCGTCGGAGCCCCAGCGCAGGAACGCGAAGACATTGGCCGCGCTGTCGTCGGCCTCGATCCAGGAGTGCCCGCCGGGGGTGGTGTCCTGGCTCCAGAGCGCCGGATGCGCGGTGTAGGTGCGGTTGAGGTCGGCGATCATCGTCGAGATGCCCTGGTGCAGTGGGTTTTCCAGCTCGTGCCAGTCCAGGCCGCGGTCGTTGTCCCATTCGCGGAACTGGCCGAACTCCTGGCCCATGAACAGCAGTTGCTTGCCGGGGTGTGACCACATGTAGGCGAGCAGGGCGCGCACACCGCTCGCCTTGGCGAAGTCGTCGCCGGGCATCCGCGTCCACAGCGTGCCCTTGCCGTGCACGACCTCGTCGTGGCTGATCGGCAGCACGTAGTTCTCGCTCCACGCGTAGACCAGCGAGAACGTCATCTCGTTGTGGTGCCAGGACCGGTGGATCGGGTCGCGGCCCAGGTAGCCGAGGGTGTCGTGCATCCAGCCCATGTTCCACTTCATGGTGAAACCGAGGCCGCCGACATCGGTGCCGCGGGTGACGCCGGGCCAGGTGGTCGACTCCTCCGCGACGGTGACGACGCCAGGGTAGGCGCGGTGCACGGTGTCGTTGAGTTCCTGCAGGAAGTCGACGGCTTCCAGGTTCTCCCTGCCGCCGTAGACATTCGGCTCCCAGCCACCCTCGGGACGCGAGTAGTCCAGGTAGAGCATGGAGGCGACCGCGTCGACGCGCAGGCCGTCGATGTGGAACTCCTCGATCCAGAACGCGGCGTTGGCGACCAGGAAGTTGCGGACCTCGTTGCGGCCGAAGTCGAAAACGTAGGTGCCCCAGTCGAGTTGCTCGCCGCGGCGTGGATCGGGGTGTTCGTAGAGCGGGGTGCCGTCGAAGCGGGCCAGCGCCCATTCGTCGCGCGGGAAGTGCGCGGGCACCCAGTCCAGCAGCACGCCGATGCCCGCGGTGTGCAGGTGGTCGACGAAGTAGCGGAAGTCGTCGGGGCTGCCGAAGCGGGAGGTGGGCGCGTAGTAGGAGGTGACCTGGTAGCCCCACGAGCCGCCGAACGGGTGCTCGGCGACCGGCAGCAGTTCGACATGGGTGAAGCCGGTCGTGCGCACGTAGTCGGCGAGCTGTTCGGCCAGTTCGCGGTAGCCGAGGCCGGGACGCCATGACCCGAGGTGCACCTCGTAGACGCTCATGGGGGAGTGGGTGGCGTCGGTGCGCGCGCGCCGGTCCAGCCACGCGCTGTCGGTCCACACGTGGTCGGCGCGGCTGACCACCGACGCCGTCGCCGGCGGCACCTCGGTCGAGAAGGCCAGTGGGTCGGCGTGATCGACGACGCGGCCGTCGGCGCCGTGCACCCGGTACTTGTAGCGCGTGCCCGGCCCGACGCCGGGCACGAACACCTCCCACACCCCGGACGTGCCGAGCGCGCGCATCGGCGCCGAGCTGCCGCTCCAGTGGTCGAAATCGCCGAAGACGGTGACGCCGCGGGCATTCGGCGCCCACACCGCGAACGAGGTGCCGTCGACGTCGCCGTCGAGGGTGGTGTAGTGCCGCGGATGCGCGCCGAGCACCTCCCACAGCCGGGTGTGGCGGCCCTCGCCGATCAGGTGCAGATCGAACTCGCCGACGGTGGGCAGGAAGCGGTAGCCATCGGCGGCGATCACCGTCTGGCCGCCGGGGTATTCGGTGCGCACGCGGTAGTCGTCGATCTGCGGATACGGCAGGACCGCGGCGAATACGCCGTGCCCCAACGACTTCAGCGGATGCTCGGTGGCGCCGACCAGCACGGTCACCGTCTCGGCGTGCGGGCGCAGCACCCGGACCGCGGTGCCGTCGGCGTGCGGGTGCGCGCCGAGGACGGTGTGCGGGTCGGGATGGGTGCCCGCCGCAAGCAGCATCAGATCGCGGCGTTTCATTACAGCGTCCCGCGATAGGCCAGCGGTGCTCGGGCGGCGGCGGGGACAGCGGGCAACGCCAGGATGTGCGCGGGGGCGCGGGCGGGATCGAGGCGCACGAAATTGGTCTGCCCCCAGTGATATTCCTCGCCGCTGACCTCGTCGAACACCACCGGGTGGTCGTGCCATTCGCGGCCGATCGCGGGCAGGTCCAGCGAGATGTGACCCTGTTCGGCGCCGTACGGGTTCAGGTTCACGATCACCAGCACCGCGTCACCGGAGATCGGATCGAACTTGGAGTACGCGAGCAGCGCGTCGTTGTCGATCGAGTGGAAGTGGATGCAGCGCAACTGCTGTAGCGCGGGGTGGGCGCGGCGGATCTCGTTGAGCCGGGTCAGCCACGGTTCCAGCGATTCGCCGCGGGCCAGCGCGCCGGCGAAATCGCGGGGGCGCAGTTCGTACTTCTCCGAGTCCAGGTATTCCTCGCTGCCGGGCCGCACCGCCTCGTGTTCGAACAGCTCGTAGCCGGAATACACACCCCACGTGGGGGACAGGGTCGCGGCGAGGACGGCGCGGATGGCGAACATGCCAGGACCGCCGTGCTGCAGGCTCTCGTGCAGGATGTCGGGGGTGTTCACGAACAGGTTCGGCCTTGCCTCGTCGGCCTTGGCGGCCAGCTCGTTGCCGAACTCGGTGATCTCCCACTTGTATACGCGCCAGGTGAAATACGTGTAGGACTGGCTGAAGCCGCGGCGTGCCAGCCCGTAGAGCCGGGCGGGGCGGGTGAAGGCCTCGGACAGGAAGATCACGTCGGGATCGGTGCGGCGCACCTGCGCGATCAGCCACTCCCAGAAGTCCGCGGGCTTGGTGTGCGGATTGTCGACACGGAAGATGGTGACGCCCAAGGCGATCCAGTGCCGCACGACCCGCAGCACCTCGGCGTAGAGGCCGTCGGGGTCGTTGTCGAAGTTGACCGGGTAGATGTCCTGGTACTTCTTCGGCGGGTTCTCCGCGAAGGCGATGGTGCCGTCGGGCAGGGTGGTGAACCACTCCGGGTGGGCCCGCACCCACGGGTGGTCCGGTGCGCACTGCAAGGCGAGGTCGAGTGCGACTTCCAGGCCGAGACCCTGTGCGGTGGCGACGAATTCGGTGAAATCGGCCTCGGTGCCGAGCAGGGGGTGGATCGCGTCGTGGCCGCCCTCGACCGAGCCGATGGCCCACGGCGAACCGACATCACCCGGTTCGGTCGTGAGGGTGTTGTTGCGGCCCTTGCGATTGATCTCGCCGACCGGGTGGACCGGCGGCAGGTAGACCACGTCGAAGCCCATGCCCGCGATGCGGGGGAGTTCGCGGGCTGACGTCGCGAAGGTGCCGTGCACGGGGTCGCCGTCGGCGTCCCAGCCGCCGGTCGACCGTGGGAAGAACTCGTACCACGACCCGACCAGTGCGCGGCGGCGCTCCACCAGCACCGAGTGCTGGGCGCCGCGGGTGACCATCTCGCGCAGCGGGGTCGCGCGCAGGATCTCGGCGACCTCCTCGGAGAACGCGGGCGCGACCCTGGCGGGGAGCTGCTCGTCGCCGCGCAGGGCGGTGGCGGCGGCCCGCAGTCGTTCGAACTGCTTCTTCGGGACCAGCTGGGCGGCCCGCTCGAAGAGAGTGGCGCCGATCTCGAGGTCGTTGGCCAGGTCGGCGGCGCTCTGGCCGACCGCGAGCTTGGCCTCGACCGCCGAACGCCAGGTCGCGATCGGGTCGCTCCAGCCTTCGATGCGGAAGGTCCAGGTGCCGGGGGTGTTCGGGGTGAAGATCGCGTTGAAGACGTCCGGTTCGTAGTCGGGCGACATCCGGATGCGGGTGATGCGCGACGAGCCTGGCGCGCGGACCGCCAGCGTCGCGGCTACGGCGTCGTGGCCCTCGCGCCACACGACGGCGCGGACGGGAAACACCTCGCCCACCGCGGCCTTGGCCGGGCGTCCGCCGGGTATCGACGGGGCGATGTCATCGATGGCAATCCGGCCGGTCACCGCACAAACCTACTGCATGTGCGGCAGTCGGGGGTCGCGGGACGCGGGCCCCGTGTGCGCGGGTTCGGCGGTCGAGCCGAGGCCGGGAGCCACCGGAATCAGGCGGCGCGCAAGCCCGCGAGGAGCCGGTCGAGCGCGGTGATGGTGTCGGGAAGTGCGCCGGGGTCGGCGGTGGTGGCAAGCCACAGGGCGGCCTCGTTCATCGCGCCGGAGAGGAGCTGGGTCAGCGGGGCGACCGGTTGCTCCGGGAGTATCCCGGCGTCGACCAGTGATCGCAGGGCTTCGTCCAGGTGGCGTGCCGAATTGGCCTCGTCCATCGCGCGCCATTCGTGCCAGCCGAGCACGGCGGGACCGTCGATCAGCATGATCCGCTGGACCAGGGGGTCGGCGCACGCCCGCAGGAAGGCGGCGCAGCCGGTGGTCAGCTGTGTCCACGGATCCGGCTCGGCGTCCGCGGCGGCGGCCACCTGCGCGCCGACCTCCTCCTGGACCTGGGTGAGCACCGCCTTGAACAGCTCGGCCTTGCTGTCGAAGTGGTGGTACAGCGCGCCCTTGGTGACCCCGGACGCCGACACGATCTCCGACAGGCCCACGGCCGCATAGCCTTTCGCGGCGAACAGGCGCCTGCTCTGCGTCAGCAGGACGCGCCGTGTCTCCTCCCGCTGCTGTGTCCGCGTGGTCGCCGCCATCGCCGTCCTCCCATTGACCTACCGCCGGTATGTGAACTAGTCTACGATACATACCGACGGTATGTGAAAGGGAAACGTCATGGCACTGAGCAGCTTCTACCCGGTCCTCGCCACCACCCAGATCGCGGAATCCCGCGACTTCTACACGCGCTGGTTCGGCTTCGAGGTCACCTTCGAGGCCGACTGGTACGTCAGCCTGCGCCGCCAGGGCGGCGACGGCGAACCCGCCTACGAGCTGGCCTTGCTCGACCCCACCCACCCGACCATCCCCGCCGGGTACGGCAAACCGGTCCAGGGCATCGTGCTGAACTTCGAGGTCGACAATGTCGACGCAGAATGGGAACGCCTCGTAGTCACCGGCGGCCTGCGCGCCGAACTCGAACTCCGCACCGAAGACTTCGGCCAGCGCCACTTCATCGTCGCCGACCCCTCCGGCGTCCTGATCGACGTCATCACCGAGGTTCCACCCACCCCGGAATTCGCCGCCCAGTTCACCCAGTAGACCTGCACCGACAAAAGGCGAGACTCCCGGCGCGACTGCGTTTTTCACCGCAGCGGCACCGGGAGTCCCCGAGCCGGGGGCAGTTACCTGCCGACCCGCCCTCTCAGGGCAGGACCTGTGGAATGACCTCGGGGTTCACGTGGCCCACGTAGCCACCGATCATGGCACCGATGAGCGCGTGGGGGAGTGTGCCGACAATGAGGCACAGCGGGTAGCCCACGCCCAACACGATCACGGACGGGATGCAGTTGACCAGGGTGACGAGCGCACCGATACCGGCACCGGCGAGGGCGCCGTTGATCACCGGGTCGGGGTTCTCGGCCTTCGGATCGGTCGCGACGTCGTGCAGCTGGGTCTCGATCGCATCCGAAACCACGGGAGCGGCCACCTCCGAGACAGGGTCTTCGCCTGAAAGCTCGGCGTCCTGCGGAATCGCTGTGCCCGCCGGGGTGGTGGATCCGAACGAAAACTCGGCGATGGTGGTCTCGTAGCTGTCATCCTGGAGGGCCAACGCGGTGGCCGGATGGGCCTGCTGGTCGGCGTAGGCATCCGCCGACGCGACACCACTTCCAGCGAAGGTGACCGCCACAACCACCGGCAGTGCACCGAGAAGAATATTGCGAGTTGAGCGCTTGAACATTAAGTACTCCCTCTCGACCTGTTGCCCCCCGACCCGGACTAATCGAACGTCGACCGGGCTATTAGTAATAGCCGTCACCCTTTAAAGGCAACTTTTGTGATCTATTTCACATTGACAATCGTGGACCAATCCGTTTTGAGAACTGGTGAGAACGTCGGTAACTCCCCAACCGCCTCCCAGCCACCGCGCACCCAACGCAAGCACGACAGCCAACCTCCGAGCTCCCGGGCGACACGCTGAATTCGCGGGGAGGCGGTAGGGTCTCGGGGGGTGAAGGCACTTCGTCGGTTCACTGTCCGTGCCCATCTGCCGGAGCGGCTCGCCGCGCTGGGTGAGTTGTCGACGAACCTGCGGTGGTCGTGGCACGGCCCCACGCAGGATCTGTTCGCCGAACTCGACCCGGAGCTGTGGCGTGCCGTCGGCCAGGACCCGGTGCGGATGCTGGGGGAGGTGCCCGCCGAGCGGCTCGACGAGCTCGCCGCCGATCCCGCCTATATCGCCCGTGTCGACGCGGCGGCGGCCGGTCTGCGGGATTACCTGACCCGGCCGCGCTGGTTCCAGGAGCAGACCGGAACCGACGTGTCCGGCATCGCCTACTTCTCGATGGAGTTCGGCGTCACCGAGGTGCTGCCGAACTATTCCGGTGGTCTCGGCATCCTCGCCGGTGATCACCTCAAGGCGGCGTCCGATCTGGGGCTGCCGCTGATCGGCGTCGGACTGCTGTACCGCTCCGGGTATTTCCGGCAGTCGCTGTCGGCCGACGGCTGGCAGATGGAGCACTATCCGGCACTGGATCCGCAGGGATTGCCGTTGCGGTTGCTCACCAGCGACGGGTCGCCGGTGCTGATCCATGTCGGCATGCCGGAGGGCCGGGTGCTGCGGGCCAGGGTGTGGATCGCCCAGGTCGGCCGGATTCCATTGCTGCTGCTCGATTCCGATATCGCCGAGAACGATCCGGAATTGCGCGCGGTCACCGACCGGCTCTACGGCGGCGACCAGGATCACCGGATCAAGCAGGAGATCCTGGCGGGTATCGGCGGTGTCCGCGCGGTGCGCGCTTATACCCGTGCCAACGGCCTGCCCGATCCCGATGTCTTCCATATGAACGAGGGCCACGCCGGTTTCCTCGGGGTCGAGCGCATCCGCGAATTCATCGCGGACGGACTGGATTTCGACACCGCACTGGCCGCGGTGCGGGCGGGCACCGTCTTCACCACACACACCCCGGTGCCCGCGGGCATCGACCGGTTCCCGATGCCGCTGGTGCGCCGCTACTTCGGTGGCGCGCACGGCGAATCCGAATCCGCCTTGCTGCCAGGGCTTTCCATCGACCGGATCCTCGCCTTCGGCCGTGAGTCCGATCCGTCGGTGTTCAACATGGCGCACATGGGTCTGCGGATGGCGCAGCGCGCCAACGGCGTGTCGAAACTGCACGGCGAGGTCAGCCGGGAGATGTTCGCCGGGCTGTGGCCGGGCTTCGACGCGTCCGAGGTGCCGATCGGCTCGGTCACCAACGGCGTGCACGCGCCGACCTGGGCGGCGCGGGAATGGATCGACAAGGCCCGCGAGCTCGTCGGCCCCGAACTGGTCGAGGAGGCGCGGGGCTGGGAGAAGCTCAGCGACGTCGACCTCGGGCAGCTGTGGTCGACGCGAAACACCTTGCGCGGTGTGCTGATCGACGAGGTACGCCGTAGGCTGCGCGCCTCCTGGCACCAGCGCGGCGCGGCCGACGCCGAACTGGCCTGGATCGACGACGTCTTCGACCCGAATGTGCTCACCGTCGGCTTCGCCCGCCGCGTGCCCACCTACAAGCGCCTCACCCTGATGCTGCGTGATCCGGAACGGCTGCGCGCGCTGCTGCTCGATCCGCAGCGTCCGGTGCAGCTGGTGGTCGCAGGCAAGAGTCACCCCGCCGACGACGGCGGCAAGGCGCTGATCCAGCAGGTCGTCCGCTTCGCCGACGATCCCGCGGTGCGGCATCGCATCGTCTTCCTGCCCGACTACGACATGTCGATGGCCCGCTACCTGTACTGGGGTTGCGATGTGTGGCTGAACAATCCGCTGCGCCCGCTCGAGGCGTGCGGTACCTCCGGCATGAAGTCCGCGCTCAACGGCGGGCTGAACCTGTCCATCCGCGACGGCTGGTGGGACGAGATGTACGACGGCGAGAACGGCTGGGGCATCCCCACCGCCGACGGCGTCCGCGACGAGCACCGTCGCGACGATCTCGAGGCCTCGGCACTGTACGAGCTCGTCGAGCGCACCGTCGCGCCCCGCTTCTACGATCGCGATGCCGCCGGTGTCCCGGTCCGCTGGACCGAGATGGTGCGCCACACCCTGCAGACCACCAGCCCGCAGGTGCTGGCCTCGCGCATGGTGCGCGACTACGCCGAGCAGTACTACGGTCCCGCGGCCGCGGCGTTCGGCCGGGCCGCCGCCGACAAGTTCGCCGGCGCCGCGCAGGTCGCCGAGTACCGCAAGCGGGTCGACGCGGCGTGGCCGTCGGTGCGGGTGGTGCAGGTCGACAGCTCCGGACTGCCCGACACCCCGGTGATCGGCGCGGAACTGTCGCTGCGCGCGCGCGTCGAACTCGGCGGGCTCGCGCCCTCGGATGTCGTGGTGCAGGCCGTGCTCGGGCGGGTGTCGCCGACCGACGACCTGTCCGACACCACCGTCATCGAGATGGCCCACACCGGCACCGACGACGGAACCCACCTGTACTCCGTGCAGTCCCCGGTCCCGCTGTCCGGCGCGGTCGGCTACACCGTGCGGGTGCTGCCGCACAACGCGCTGCTGGCCTCCGACGCCGAGCTGGGGCTGGTGGCAGTAGCGGGAGCGTGACCTGCACCGCGACGGCAGCGGTGAGTTCTTCGATTCAGTGAACTTTCCGCTACCGTTCCTGGGTCGTTCTTCTTTGAATTCTTGAAACGCGGACTGGAGTGTCATGGCCGGCGATGTCGCAACTCGTGCCCGAGGGCGCCTCGACAGATACTTCGGTGTCACGTCGAGCGGGTCCACCTTCAAGCGCGAGGCGATGGCGGGCACGGTCACATTCCTGGCGATGTCGTATGTGCTGGCGGTGAATCCGTCGATCCTCGGTGACGAGGGTGCGTTGGGCGACAAGGGCATCCCGATGCAGGCGGTGTTCACCGCGACGGCGGTGGCCGCGGTCTTCGGCACGCTCGTCATGGGTATCTGGGCGAAGTACCCGATCGCGCTGGCACCGGGCATGGGCCTCAACGCGTTCTTCGCCTACACGGTGGTGCTCAGCATGGGCATCCCGTGGCAGGTGGCACTGTCGGGCACGTTGCTCTCGGGCATCATCTTCTTCATTCTCGCGGTGACCAAGGTCCGCGAACGGATCCTCAACGCGATCCCGTTGCAGATGAAGTTCGCGGTCGGCGCCGGCATCGGTTTGTTCGTCGCGTTTCTCGGTCTGAAGAACGCGGGCATCGTCGTCAACAGCGACGCGACGCTGGTCGCCCTGGGCGACTTCACCAAGGGCACCACCCTGCTCGCGCTGTTCGGCCTCGTGGTCACGGTGATCTTCCTGGTGATCGGCTGGCACGCCGCGGTGCTCTACGGCATCGTCGCGACCACGATCCTCGGCATGGTGACCGGTCTGGTCGGCGTGCCGGACGGCATCGCCGAGCTGCCCAAGGGCCTGGATCAGACCTTCGGCCAGGCGATCATCCACCTGCCCGACGCCTTCACCGCGCAGATGATCGTCGTCGTGCTCACCATGCTGTTCGTCGACTTCTTCGACGCCTCGGGCACGCTGATCGGCGTCGCCAACCAGGCGGGCCTGCTGAACAAGGACGGCACGCTGCCGCGCGCGGCGAGTGCGCTGGCGGCCGACTCGGTCGGCACCACGGCGGGCGCGATCATCGGCACCTCGACCACCACCGCCTATGTGGAATCGACCGCGGGTGTGTCGGCGGGCGGCCGGACCGGCCTCACGGCGGTGACGACAGCGGGCTGGTTCCTGCTCGCGATGTTCTGCTATCCGGTGTTCTCGGTGATCGCCGGATCTGCCGAGGTCACCGCGCCCGCGCTGATCGTGGTCGGCGTGCTGATGGCGCGTGCGCTCGGCGATATCGACTGGCAGCACCTCGAATACTCGGTGCCGGCCTTCCTCACCGTGATCATGATGCCGCTGACCTATTCGATCGCGAACGGATTGGCGATGGGCATGATCTTCTACCCGGTGGTGATGGTCGCCAGGGGCCGGATCAAGGAAGTGCATCCGGCCATGTGGGGGTTGATGGTGCTCTTCCTCGGGTACTTCTTCTTCCTCGTCGAGTAGGTGTTGGCACCATAGGTGTGCCTATACTTAGGCTAGCCTAGCCAAGCTTGAAGGAGATTTACCTATGAAGCGCTCGCTCGTTGCCGCGTCGATGGCGGTTGCCACCATCTTCGCGCCGGTCACCGCTGCCGTCGTCGCCACCGCTCCCGCCGCGATCGCCGCCCCGGCGACGCCGTCGGCCGGTCAGCTCCAGGGCAAGCTGCAGGCGGCCATGAACGGTTCCTCGGCCGAGCTCGAGTCGGGCAACGCCGGTGGCCTCTCGGTCGTCCGCGACACCGTCAACCGCATCCCCGGTTACAGCTGGGATGTCTCGGGTCCGGTGACCGTGGACGGCGACACCCTGTCGGCCACCCTGAACAGCCGCCTCGGTGACTACAGCTTCCCGATCCCGGTGACCTGGAAGGACATCGACGGCACCTGGAAGCTGTCGCAGGAGTCGGAGAGCACGCTGGTCAGCTACGCGACCATGGCGTGGTGAGCTGAGTTCTTTCATCTGGAAGGGCCGTCCCCGAGCGGGGCGGCCTTTTCGCTGTTTTGTGAGCAGGGTCACAGAACTGTGGGGAACGGCGTGAAATAGTTGACCCGGGACCCAGGTTGTGACCGGAAGAGGCAATCGGACTGCGGTCCGGTTGCGGGCATGTATCGAATCGCAGATGAGGAAACGATGACCGACACCGCTACCCGCACCACTCCCACCACCGACGAGGTCAACGCGCTCGGCATCGGACTGCTGGTGCTCCGCGTCGGCTTCGGCGGCCTGATGGCCGCCTACGGCGCCCAGAAGTTGTTCGGCTGGTTCAACGGTATGGGCTGGCAGGCCACCACCGACGGCTTCGAGGCGATGGGCTACAACCCGGGCGTGGTCTTCGGAACACTGGCCGGACTCAGCGAACTGGTCGGCGGCCTGCTGCTGGTCTTCGGGCTCTTCACCCCGCTCGCCGCGGCCATCGTCGTCGGCACGATGATCAACGCGATCAACGTGCTGTGGAGCGGCGGCCTGTTCCCGGAGGATCCGTCGGTGACCGGCTTCTCCAGCCCGCTGGTCTACGCGATCGCCGCCGCCGCGCTGGCCTTCACCGGACCGGGCCGCTTCTCGCTCGATGCAGGCCGCCCGTGGGCGCGCCAGGGCGTCGTGTGGGGTGCCGCGGCCATCGGCGTCGCCGTCGTCGCCGCGGTGCTGACCCTGATCCTCAAGGCAGCGCTCTGAGCTAGCCGAGACAGCGGCGCGGTAACTGGAATCCGGTTGCCGCGCCGTCTTGTCCGGGCCGGTTACCGGATCGGCACGGTCTGGTTCTGCGATCCGCTGTGTATCGCGTCCTCGCAGCCCGGTATCGCCTTGCGCGCCTCATCCAGTTCCGGTGTGGAAGCCTCCTGCTGCCTCAGTTCCCTCCCGCGCGTACCGGCTCTGGTGAGCACCTGCTGGAAGTTGTCGAGAGCGGCTGTCAGTTCGTCGGCGGAGGTGGCCGAACGGAACCGGGTGGCGCTGTCGGCCAGCTCCGTCGAGGTCTGTCGCATTTCGGCGAGGGCTTGCTTCGCATTGCCCGTGGTCTCGCCGTTCGGCGGCTCACCCAGTTTCTCGCTCTCCTCGGCCAGCTCGTCGAACAGGCGTGCCATCTCCGCGGCGATGTCGGCGAGCCGCGTCTGCGTGGCAGGCCCCGCGGTCTCCAGTATCCGGCGGACCAGTTCGTGCGTCCGTGCCTGGTACCGGACCGCGATTTCGCATTCCGACCGGACGTAGTCGTCGAGGCCGACCGCGTCGGTGCCGCTGCCGCAGCCACCCAGCGCGACCGAGACGATCGCCGGCGCCGCAGCGAGTCCGGTCCGGAGTCTTCTTCGCTGCGCGGGCCCCCTATCGCCGCGCGGTGGTCCCGAAGCTCGAAGGCGCACAATGGAATTGAACATTTCGATACCTCCACTATTCTGCTCAACCGGTGTCATCGGGAGGAATTGGAAGCCCTTCGCAGACCCGTAGGTAGCCGATTTCCGGCGAAACCCACTCTCGCCACTGCTTGCGGCTCATGTTGTGCGACAGCTTTCCGCAGAGATCGTCGTGCCAGGACGACGGGCCGGGCCACAACCAGGCGGTGACGGTCTCATCCGAACCGATGTTGAGTGACAGGACTCGGCGGTCATCGGCGCTCAGAATCACCCGAGCGACATCGTCGGTGCCGCTGGTGAGCGGGTCACCGACCGACGCGCCGCTCGCGGCATCCCAGAATCGCAGGGTGCGATCCATGCTGCCGGAGACGACGATTCGGCCGTCGGCGCTGATCGCGACACCGCCGACGGCGTCCGCGTGCCCATGCATCGGCTCACCGATCGGATCGCCGGAGGGAACCGTCCAGCGGCGCAGCGTCGTGGCGCCACCAGTCACGATGAAGTCGCCGCGGCCGCTGACTGCCAGGCTGGTCGAAACCTCAGGGCTGATCACCGGGGCGCTCACCAGTTCGCGCGTCGCCGTATCCCACGTGCGCAGCGCGTACGCGCTCAGCGAGATGACCTGGCGCCCGTCCTTGCTGAACGCGACGTAGCTGACCCGCGACTCGTGCCCGCCCAGTCCCGCGATGTGCTCGCCGGTCGCTGCGTCCCACAGGTGGACGGCCTTGTCGTCGCCGCCCGCGGCGAGGACGTTCCCGTCCGGGGTGAACGCCAGACTCCAGATCTCACCCTCGAAGCCGCGCAACGGCGCGCCGATGGTGTCGCCCCGCTCCGCGTCCCAAAGCCGGATCTCGTTGTCCGCGCTCTCGGACACGATTCGCCGCCCGTCCTGGCTGAAGGCGAGCTTGCGAATCCAGGATCCGTGCCCGGTCAGGACCCGGATCGGCGTGCCCGACGCCGCATCCCAGATGACGATGTTCCTGTCCTGGCCTCCGGACGCGATCCGGCGTCCGTCGGAGCTGACGGTCGTGACCCGGACTGGGCCGACATGCTGACGCAGCGGCGGGCCGATGGCCCGTCCGGTGTCGGTCTCGAACTGCCAGAGTGTGCCGTCCCGATAGCCGGCCACCATCCGGCGGCTGTCCGGTGCGAACGCCACGCTGGCCGGGATCGGCAGGCCGTCCGTGCTCGGCGGTCCGGTGATCCGGTGCCCGCCGGAGGCGTGGGTGCCGGTGTGCCAGATCCGGGCGGTCCCGTCGAGGCTGCCCGAGAGCAGTCTGCTGTCGTCCCGGCTGAATGCCAGGCTGGTCACCCAGCCGGTATGGCCGGTGGCGTTCCCGCGCGGTGCACGAGACTCGGTGTCCCACAGGTGGATCGTGGCACCGATGCCGCCCGCCGCGAGCCGCCGCCCGTCGGTGCTGAACGCGACCGCCGAGCCGGTATGGCGTCCGTCGTTGGGCAGCGGATCGCCTGCGCTGCCGGTAGCCGGATCGAACAATCTGACCTGCCCGTGCTGGTCGGCGATCGCGACGTGACGGTTGTCCGGGCTGAACGCAACCGAAGTCACCGTCGCGCCCACGTCGATGGGCGGGCCGATCGGCGCCTGGTCGACCGTGCTCCATACCCGCAGCGAATTGTCCGCGCTGCCGGACACGACGCGGCGACCGTCCGGACTGATGGCCACGGCCTCGACCCGTGCGCTGTGTTCGCTCATCGGCGCGCCCACCTGCCGCCTGGTTTCGGCGTTCCAGATCCGCACGGTCTCGTCCAGACCGCCGGACAGCACCGTGGCTCCGTCCGCGCTGAATGCCACGCTGCGAACGGTGCCTTCGTGGCCGGTGAATTCACCGATCAGCGCGTGCGACTCCGCGTCCCACAGCTGCATCCCCGTACCGCCGGAGACGATGCGGTGCCCGTCCGGACTGAAGGCCACGCTCATCGTGAACAGCGGGCTCTGGAATGGTTCACCGATCAGCAGTCCGGTGTCGGCGTCCCACATCCGGATCTGGGTGCCGCCTGCCACGATACGGCGGCCATCCGGACTGATCGCTACGCTCCAGACCAGGTCGAGGTCGCCGAGGGCGGCCATGGCCTCGGGCTGAATCGCCATGCCGGAGAGGAACGGATCGCCAACCTGGATGATCTTGCTCGTATCGGCCAGCCGCTTCAGCGTCCGGAGCAGGACCCCGGGGTCGGCCGCCCCAAGACGTCCGGATGCGAGGGCCTGCAGGATCGCCCGCTCGTCGTCGCGTGGCTTCGATCCGCTGAGTATCGAGTCGGACTCGGCGGCCAACCGTAGCGCCACCGCCGTGTCGCGCTGGCGTATCGCCTCATTGCGCTGGTCCAGCGCCTCACGTCGTTGCGTCACCGCGAACACCGCGGCGAGGAGAGCCATGACAGTGAGGATGACGAGACCGGCGATGGCCGCACGCCGCAGCCGACGGAAGCGGCGCAGCTCGCGGCGGTCTTCATTGGCCAGCTCGTCCTTGTCCTTGCCGTGGATCGGCGCGGCCAGATCGGTGACCTTCTCCCGGAACAACGGGGCCGCCGGGTCCCACGGCGCATCGTCGCTCACGTCGACGTAGAGCGGCTCCGTGGGCAGCGCACCCGGCCTCGTCAGCGCGGGCGGCGCGGCATCGGACCGGTCAGGATCGAACCGTCCGGTGTCCTCGTCCCAGCTCAGCCGCCCGCCGGCGAGGACGAACAGCAGCTGATCCGAACCGCGGCAGGCCAACCAGTGGGCTACTTCCCGGTCGACCCATTTCGATATCGCCGCGTCCGGGGAGAGCACCACGATGAGGTACCTGGCGCGGTCCATCGCCGCGGCGACTTTGCCCCACAGGTCCGGACAGGCGGTCAGATCGGTGGCATCGCGGAACACGCGCAGCGCACGTAAGTGACCCATCCGTCGGCTGATGCGGTGCAGACCCTTCTGAATCCCGGCGGCGACCTGTCGATCAGGGCGGTGCGTGTAGGAGATGAAGGCGTCGTAGGCGAACGACTCCCGAGGCAGCGATAGTTGCGCCTCGAGCTGAGTAGACACGGTCCTCTCCCTGTCCAGAGTCGATTCCTGGCCTGGGCGGATCCAGGATCATCGAAGTCTGCCGCCGGCGCAGCGGGATGTCGTGCGTATCGGACTACTCGATTCCTCGACACCCGACTCGCCGTTTCGTCATGGGCCCGATGCCTGTCGTTCCACGCAGTACCCGCACCTGTCGCCGCGGGCGATTACCCTCGTCGGCGGCGCCTGTCGACGCGGCGCCGCGCATGGTCCGCGTATCGAAGAGGAGAGCTGCGATGAAGGCTTACGACCTGGGTTTCGGAGATTCGGCGGACAAACTGGCCGAGACGCCCGGCGGTGAACCGCTGACTCTCGACGCGCCGGTCCGCTCCGGTTGGATCGGCAGCGAGGGGCCCGCGATCGACCCGGCGACCTGGCCGCGCGGACCGGTCACCGGACTGCCGATGATGCACGCGCTCACCCTGCGTCTGCCCGCCGACTTCCAGCGCCGCGGCTCCGGGTTCCCCGCGATCGCCTTCTTCCAGGGTGAGGGCCAGTTCGCCGACGCGACCAACCCGATCGAGCCCGACGCGGACTCCGACGACCCGGTCGCCCGCGACCTGGTCGCCACCCGCCTGCACGCCCAGCTGCAGCTGCTGCACGACGAGATCGGCGGCGTGTTCGCCCTGATCTGGCTGACCGAAGCGGAATTCGCGGGCGGCCCCGTCGCCCCGCCCGCCGATGTGCGCCCGCCCGGTTCCCCTGTCGCGAGCGACGAGGGCCGCAACGCCTGGGACGACATGCACCCCACCGTCGGCGTCTGGCTCGCCGAACGCACCGCCGACCCCAATATCGGCATCCCCCCGGTCGAATACGAGCCGAACACCCGCTACCAGGACCCCCTCACCGAGGACTCCGGCTGGAACCCCTGGGCCGAGCCCCTTTTCGGCCGCTCCCACCTCGGCGGCACCGCCTTCCCCGTCCAGGCCCTCCCCGAAGGACTGACCCCGTACTACCTGGAGATCGAGGAAGTCGCAGGCATGAACTTCGGCGGCGGCAACGCCCAACTCGATTTGGAGTCAGGCGTTTTCGACTGGTCCTGCGGGTAGGACTACACGAGCGAGTCGAGTCAAGCGGGAGGTTCGCTGAACAATATCTCCGCTTCAGTGAAGAGCCGTATGCACTGCTCGTATAGCGCATCGGATTCAGTGAGTACGGCGAGGCTGCTGGTGGCGCGCGCTTGTCCGATCAGGGAGTTTCCAGCGCCGAGTCGATCGCCGAGTTCCCTGAAGATCGTCACGGCTTGCTCGAACGACTGGATGGCGGCTGAGTACTCGCCTAATAGTCGCGCGACCTCGCCACGGAGCTGGAGAGTCCGAGCATAGTCGATTTGTTGTCGAAACTCCTCGCTGGAGATAGCGTCATTTGTGCCCGATTGGTCGGGTGACCTATCACTGCTTGCGAGTTGTAGCCAAAACCCAACAGCGTCTGCGAGTGGAGATTCGGTTGCGGACTCGTTGAGCGATTCGATTTCTGAGGCGAAAATTATTTCGTCAGCGGCCGAATCAAACCATTTGCGTGCCGACTCGGCATCCGCGAATCTTTTCGGTAGTACGTTGAGGAGGTCGCTGCTTTCATCTGCCACGGTCATCACCGATGCTACCCACATCGTCATCGTCAGGTGTGAGATCCACCGTGACCAGCTGCCCGCGAACTCCGATGACCAGTTGGTGCAAACGCTCGCGTGCGAATCCGAGAAACAGGTCATGAAATTTGTAGCGCGCGTGTGGGATGGGAGTCAGCATGCCGTGAGCGGCCAAATCGACGAGGCCGAGTTTTATCTGGACAGGATTCCGGCTGATTAGTGAGGCAATCGAGTATGCGTCGAAGTCGGGTCCCGGGTGGAGAGCGCAGGCGCGTAGTAAGC
Source organism: Nocardia sp. NPDC060259 (assembly GCF_042728775.1). Classification (NCBI taxonomy): domain Bacteria; kingdom Bacillati; phylum Actinomycetota; class Actinomycetes; order Mycobacteriales; family Nocardiaceae; genus Nocardia; species Nocardia sp. NPDC060259. Next base: position 567 of record NZ_JBHXAY010000100.1, on the reverse strand, counting down.
TTCGTGCCGGGTCGGGTAAAGCCTCATAGGACACCCTGAAAGCTGTGGAGACCGCGCTCTCGAGGTCAGGGACCTCGTCGTATGGATGGTCAGCGTCGGACATAAGGGCGCTGAGATCACCGGCAGTCATTCCGTGATGGAGCTTTGCACCGATGCTCTGAAGCGCGAGGGGTAGGTAGCCGCATAGACGCGCCAGATCGGTGAATGCAGGATCGACCTCTTCGGGATAATCAGAGATCGACTTGTCGGCGATTCCATGGTGCGCAATCTGACGAAGTAGGCCTTCAGCTGAGTGTGCGCTCAAGACATTCAGGTCGATGCGAATCGTCGACGACAGCCGGTCGAGTGGGTGTCGACTAGTGATCAGTGTGCAGCATTGAGCATCACTGCCTGGGAGCAGCGGCTCGACTTGCGCGGCGTCGCGTACATTATCGAACAATAGCAGCGCGCGCCGATCGGCCAGCCATGACCGCCAGCGGGCAGATCTGGCCTCAATTGTTGCGGGGATCGAGGGTTCGTCGAACCCGGCTTCTTGTAGCAACTCGCCGAGAATGCGGTAAGGATCCC
>NZ_JBHXAY010000099.1:0-24362 GCF_042728775.1 Nocardia sp. NPDC060259 | reverse complement strand
AGTTCTCAAAGAACACACGCACAAGCTTCTACCCACAACATTTCGTAGGGGCTTCCGCAGGGCAACTGTTCCAACTTGGCGCAGACAACCCAACCGAAGCAAGTTCGGAAGGAGTGAGTCTGGCTAGATGATCAATCAGGCGCTCAGCGTCACCTCGTTGGTGTCCGTGTCGCTCTGACTCGAATAAAGTTACGCACCGACGAACGCGAAGTCAAATCGCCTGGTCAGACAGGCTATTTCGGCGTATCGACGCGTTCGACCTGTCCACCGAGCGCCTGCATCTGCTCGACGAACTTCGGGTAGCCGCGGTCGATGTGGAAGACGTCGTGGACTTCGGTGACGCCGTCGGCGACCAGACCGGCCAGCACCAGGCCGGCGCCGGCCCGGATGTCGGAGGACCAGACCGGCGCGCTGGACAGGCGCGGGATTCCGCGGACCACCGCGTGGTGACCATCGGTGCGGGCGTCGGCGCCGAGCCGGATCATCTCCTCGACGAAGCGGAAGCGCGCCTCGAAGACGTTCTCGGTGATCATCGAGGTGCCGTCGGCGATGGCGGCCAGACCGATCGCCATCGGCTGCAGGTCGGTCGGGAAGCCGGGGAACGGCAGCGTCGCGAAGTTCACCGCACGCGGGCGCTCCGGCTGGACGACGCGGAAACCGTTGGGCTCGTAAGAGATTCGCGCGCCTGCCGAGCGCAGCTTGTCCAGGACCAGCGCCAGGTGCTTCGGGTTGACCCCGGTGACGCGGACATCGCCGGTGGTCATCGCGGCGGCGATGCCCCAGGTGGCGGCGACGATGCGGTCACCGATCACCCGGTGGGTGGTCGGCGAGAGGCTCTTCACGCCCTGCACGGTCAGCACCGAGGAACCGGCACCGTCGATCCGCGCACCCATCTGCACGAGCATGGTGCACAGGTCGACGATGTCGGGCTCGCGCGCCGCGTTGTCGATGACCGTCTCCCCCTCGGCCAGCACCGCGGCCATCAGGATGTTCTCGGTCGCGCCGACGGACGGGAAGTCGAGGCGGATCCGCGCGCCCTGCAGCTCGTCGGCGCGGGCGACCACGCAACCGTGCTCGATCTCGCTGGTCGCGCCGAGCAGTCGCAGGCCCTGCTGGTGCATGTCCAGCGGCCGCGAGCCGATCGCGTCACCGCCAGGTAGCGCGACGACCGCGCGCTTACAGCGCGCCATCAGCGGACCGAGCACACACACCGAGGCGCGGAACTGGGTCACCGCGGGGAAGTCGGCGTGGTACTTGGGCTCCGGCGGGGTGACGATCGTGCAGACCGAGCGATCGCCGCTCTCGTCGTCGGAGATCGTCACGTCGCAGCCGAGACCGCGCAGCACCTCCGCCATCAGCGGGACATCGAGGATGTCCGGGCAGTTGGTGATGGTGGTCGTGCCCTCGGCCAGCAAAGCGGCGGCCATCAGCTTCAGCACACTGTTCTTCGCGCCGCCGACCGCGACCTCGCCGACGAGCTGATTACCGCCGGAGACCAGAAACCGTTCGCTCACACCGCCAGCTTATCGACCGTTGCCCGGCGACACGCCCCCCGACGCCAAACCGACCGATCCTGGCGCCACCGAGTCGCTTTCAGCGCTCGGCTCCGCCGCCCGGCTGCCACAGGACATCGCCCTCGGGATTGGTCGCACGGCTCAGGATGAACAGCAGGTCCGACAGGCGATTGAGGTATTTGGCCGGCAACACGCTGGTGTCGTCGGGGTAGGCATCGACCGCGGCCCACGCCGAACGTTCGGCGCGCCGGACCACGGTGCGTGCTGTGTGCAACAGTGCGGCAATCGGCGTGCCGCCCGGCAGGATGAACGAATTCAGCGGTGCGAGACCGGCGTTGAACTCGTCGCACCACTTCTCCAGCCGATCGATATAGGGCTGGGTGACGCGCAACGGCGGGTACTTCGGCTCCGCCACCACCGGGGTGGACAGGTCGGCGCCCGCGTCGAACAGGTCGTTCTGGATCTGGCGCAGCACCGCGAGCACGGCGGGTTCCGGCGCGCCGAGCGCCACCGCGACACCGAGCGCCGCGTTGGCCTCGTCACAGTCGGCGTAGGCGATCAGCCTGGCATCGGTCTTGGGTACCCGCGAGAAGTCGCTCAGACCGGTGGTGCCGTCGTCACCCGTCCTGGTGTAGATCCGCGTCAGATGAACGCTGGACCGCCTCCCCGGGTCTTTCGCCGGTCGTGAGTGCTCAGCAGCTGGGTCGTCGGGCTGCCGGTTGGGCTGTGCATCCATTTCGGGCGTGCCCGACGAGTTACCCATGTACTTGCCTCGCTCAGCTGTCGCGTTTCAGGTGTGCTCGCTCAGAGCTGGCCCTTGCGGTGGGCACGGTCCGACGGCCGCGACTCCACCCAGGACAGAAAAGCCGCCCTCGATCCGCGGTCGAGGGCCAACTCGAAACTGCCCTGCGGATCGGTGACGGCTACTACCACGATGTCGTCGCTCATGATGTCGAACTCATCGCCCTGCGGCTGCCTGCGTTCGACGATCTCGAGGCCCTGCCGGTGCACGGTGCTGTCCGGACCGAACTTGAGGCTGGTCAATTTGAAGAAGACGAGCCGGTCCTCCTCGTAGCGGATGAGTCCGTGCCGCCAGCCTTGGCCACCGCGCGCGGGCAATACCCGCAGCAGCGCGGCCGTGCCGCCCCGGCGCAGCATCACCAGCCGGTAGGTCGATGCACCTGCTACGAACACGAGCGTCAGCACCAGAATGATCAGGAGAACCATCCCGGTTTGCAATGCCGCACGCCCTTTCGCTCAGATGGTGTCGAAGACACCCCCGTCGTCATTCAATCACGCCCGGCGCGCGCGACTCCGGCGGGACCGCCGATCCCGAGCTTCGCCCCGGAGCATTTGGCGACGCTGCGCGCGCGGAGCGCGGGCAAGCTGACCGAGCAGCGGCTCGTGGCCGGCCATAATGCCGATCTGACCTTCGGTGGTCTGCGCGCTGACGAACGAAGCCTGGCCGGATCAGAGCAACCTCGTTGGCGACCCGGAAGTGACGCTCGCCGACGATCGAAGCCTCGAGGATACGAGAGGTCGAGGTCAGCGGGTCGACGGCCGGGTAGATGCCCCGTTCAAAACGCCCACAGCCACCTGGCATCCCATGATGTATCCACTGTGATACTGGAGGAACCGTGCGTGGGTGCCCGAATTGTTGGTTCCAAGCGAAATTCTCTCATCAAGTTGCGTCACGGAATCGTCCGCCACCATCTTCCGCGTAGCCGGCAGGAGCTCGTGTACCTCAGCACCATCTCACCCGACAGGTTCGGGTGAGATGGAACACTATCCCGGTCAAAGCGTCATTTGATGTCAGGCGGTCAGTCCGCCATCGATGACCAACACATGACCGGTGATGAAGGCACCCGCATCTGACGCGAGGAACTGCACAGCACTCGAGATGTCTGCAGGCGAGCCGAGCCGCCCGAGCGGTGTCCTCCGGCGGATCTGTTCGAGCTGCGTATCTGCCAGCCCATGGCTCATCTCGGTGGTGAGATAGCCCGGTGCGACAGAGTTCACAGTGATACCCCGAGGCCCCAGCTCCCGGGCCAGTGATCTGGTCATACCGTCCAATCCGGCCTTCGTCGCGCTGTATACCGACAACCCCTGGTAACCGGAAATTCCTACGACCGAGGAAACATTGATGATTCGCCCGCCACCAGCGGTCAGCATCTTCCGAACAGCCGCCTTGGAGACATGGAGAGATCCCTTGAGGTTCAGGTCGATCACGGTATCGATATCATCGTTCCGCACCAGGCCGAGGACCCCCTCGCGTGCCACCCCGGCATTGTTGACCAGAACATCCGGGGCGCCCCACCGCTGATGCACCTCATGGACGAAGGACTCCACCGCCACCCGGTCACAGATATCGACGACAGAGCCGAAGAACCTGGAGTCCAACGATTGATCTGCTGCCAGTCGGTCCAGAAACGGTGACCCGGAACGACTGCAGGTCGCGACCTTGTCCCCCGATTCGAGAAACGACCGGACAAGGTCGGCACCCAGCCCCCGACTGCCACCGGTGATGATGACAACCCGCTCACTCATAGTTCTCGCCTATCCATCTTGTTCTGCACGATCGGCAGAGCGTCCACCATCCGCACGACCAACGGGCGTTGCGCCTCCGGCAGCACCGCACAGGCGATCGAGATCGCGCGTCGCACCAACGCCGGCTCGTGTCCCTGTGCGGCGACCACATCCGCGGCCACGATCTTCCCGGTGATCGGATTGGGCCGTCCGTAGACTCTGACCAGATCGACACCAGCCACCGAGCCGATCACCTCTTCCACCGGGAGCGGATGGACCTTCACACCACCGACGTTGATGACACTGCCCACTCGGCCGACGAAGTGGATTCGCCCGTCCCGGACCACCACCAGATCGCCGGTCGCAACCCAGTCGCCGGTGCTCGTCGTCGAGTCGTGGTAGCCGAACATCCCGATCCGCGACCTGGCCTGCAGTTCGCCGTCCACGATGCGAAACTGCACCAGGTCGTTCGCACCCCGCTCCAGGATCGCCATCGGCAATCCCGCCTTTCCATCACTCACCGACACCGAAGATCCGATTTCGCTGGTGGCATAGATATGCGAAACCTTCGCGACCGGGAATCTCTCGCGAAGCTGTCGCAGCAGCACGTCTGACACCGCTTCCCCGCCGATCGTGATCTGCCGCAGATCGGGGGTCTTGCGGGGGTCTCCCGAGATCAGCGCCAGCAGCATCCGCCAGAACGTCGGGGTGGCGCTGACGTGGTCGACCATATGGTCGAGCATCGCGTCCAAGGCATCGACCGGGCTGATGCCGCGTGGCACAACCAGCGTGCCGCCGGTCGTCACGGCATGCACCAGCACCTGTAGCCCCGCGTACTGATTGATGTTGTAGGCCAGCAGCCAGACCGCATCAGGCGAATCGTCCGGGCTACGACCCTGGGTGGCTGACCGTACGATATTTCGCCAATAGTGACGGGTAGCCTTCGGTTTGTCCGTGGTTCCGCTGGTCAGAATCGTTACCGACGGTTCTGCCGATCGAACCTCAGCGGAGGATCGCGGCTGACTCACGGATAGCACAGCCAGTTCGCCGTCGGATGTGAACCCGATCGGCATATGGCCGTAATACTCCGCGTTCTCGATGGCAGTCGGAGCATCCCAATGTGCGGGATACAGACAGGCCTCGACACCTGCTTCACACGCGGCGAAAGTGAACTTGATCGAGTCGAGCACATTGTTCGCGACCAAACCGAGCGCCGATCCGGAGAATTCGGCAAGACGATCGGTCAACGTCGACACCTGCGCCAGGAACTCCCGGTACGTCACCAGCCGGTGCTCGGTACAGAGAAATATTCGATCTCCATACAGGAGCGCACTCTGCCGCAATCGATCGGTAAGCATCGAATCGTCAGCCGACACGGGGCGCGGAGGCCTGCTCGTAGTACTCGATGATGCCATTCACCGTATCCGGAAATAGACCGGTCGAGTACGGGTCGTGCCCGAAGCTGTCCTCCAGTTGCGCGGATAGCTCCGCGAACTCCAACGAGTTGAATCCCAACTCTGCCCCGAGTTTCACTTCGGAAGCCAACTCGCCCGCATTGTCGCCGCGGCGGGCCAGAATATCTGTGATCGCGGCAACGATCACCGTACGTTCGTCGGACACCTATACTCCTTCAGAAGAATTTATCAGCCGGTGACTATCGATTCGGGGAGCGCCCCGGATCGATACAAATCGCGGATCCTCTTTTTGTCGAATTTTCCGACACTGGTCTTGGGAACCTCGTCCACGAAAACCCACCGCTCCGGAAGTTGCCACTTCGCGAACTTCCCGACGAGGAGGGCACGGAGAGCCCGGCAATCAGCAGTCGCGTCGCCCCGTAGGGCGACCACCACCAATGGCCGTTCTTCCCATTTCTCGTCTGGCACACCGACGACAGCGGCCTCGGCGACGTCAGGATGCCCCATCACGGCGTTCTCGAGTTGAACGGATGAGATCCACTCACCACCCGACTTGATCAGATCCTTCGCCCGGTCGACCAGGGTCAGGTACCCATCCGCCGTGATGTATCCGACGTCGCCGGTCCGCAACCATCCATCGTCGAAGGAGCCCTCATCGGTTGCGGCCGAGCCGCTCGAGTAGTACGACGCCGTGATCCAGGGGCCTCTGACCTGCAACTCACCGACAGACCGACCGTCACGGGGAACAACAACGCCGCGGTCGTCGACCAGACGCATGTCGATACCAACCGGGATTCTGCCCTGACTGAGCCGGTACACCCGGTCGTCCCCACCGGCACAGTCCGCCGGGGGTCGAGCCACCGTGACCAGAGGCGAGGTCTCCGTCATTCCCCAGGCATGCAGCAGCTGCACCCCGTGTCGTTCGCGAAACGCCGACCACATATCTTCTTGCAGCGCGGAACCCGCGACCATCACTTCTCGTAGATGCCGAATATCCTGGGGTCTGCGTTCGAGCTCGGCGAGTACGCCGTTCCATATCGTGGGCACCGCGGCGGCGAAGGTCGGACGGGCCGCCGCCATCATGTCCAGCAAGTCCCGCGGCTTCAGAAAACGATCGGGCAGCAGCACGGATGCCCCGGACAGCAGACTGGCGTGCGGCAGCCCCCAGCCATTGGCATGGAACATCGGGACCACAGGCAACATTCGATCGGTCCGTCCGATCCCCAGCCCGTTCGCGGTGCACAGATACATCGCGTGTAGCCAGTTCGAACGATGCGAGTAGACGATCCCCTTCGGCACCCCGGTCGTGCCGGAGGTGTAGCACACGCCCGCGGCGGATTGCTCCGGCACCTCGGGAAAGGGGTAGGTCGTCGTCGGCTGTTCGCTGCTCAGGAGGGCGAAGCTGTGAAACCTGACCTGACCGGACCGATCAGGCAGGTCGCCATCCACCACGATCACATGTTCGACGACCGGCATTTCCGGCAAGCCCTCGCAGAACTTCTCCAGCAACGATCCGTCGACCAGGACGACCTTGGCCTGCGCCTGAGTGGCGACATAGCCGATTTGTTCCGGCAGCAATCGGATATTGAGCGGGTTGATCACCGCGCCCATAGCCGGTATGGCGTGGTAGGCGACGAAATGCTCATAGTTGTTCCACATGAACGTGCCGACTCGGTCGCCTGGGCCGACCCCGAGCCCGGTCAGCATGTGTGCGACTGTCGAGGCGTCTCGCCCTAGTCGACCGAAGTCCGAGTGCCGGAATTCAGAACCGGTCCAGGTGGAGATCTGTGTGTCGGCATATATTTCCGTACCATGCCGCAGGAGTGTGGCATGCGATAAGGGCATCGACCCCATCGTGGTCAGCACTCCGAACGCTCCTCGACAGGAGTGGTACCAGCAGACTCCACAGCCACCACTTCGGCAACAGCCGGGGAGTCTATCCAGCCGTGCTTCTCTGCCAGCGCGAGGAAACCGCGACGGAAGAGCGCCACTTCGCGGCCGGAGACTTCCGGAGCGGACGTGATGATCAGTTCGGTGAATTCATCGAGCAGGATCTCGCGACTGAGTTGTGGCCGATCACCCACCAGGGTGGTCGGATCCTCGGTCGAGCTTCCCACATTCACCGCGTATTTTCCCCGATCGCCGTTCCGGGCATCGAACACGACGCGCATCCCCGGGCGGACGGATGATTCATCGATAAGCATTTCATTGACGTGAAAGAAGACCTGCTCATTGCCGGAATCGGAGGAAATGAACCCATATCCCTTGGCCTCGTCGAAGCGAACAACCCTACCGGTGGACAGCATACGACCCCTCACCCCTTGACTGCCGAGAAAATCCCGTATCCAAGGATTCCGCGGTCCCACATATTTTCCAAGATTTCACAAGAATCGACGAAATCCCGCCACCCGTCGTGGCCGATCAGTCGACGGACTTCATCGCGATACGTTTCCGCGTTGGTGCGCCAGCAGGAAAACGTACGGCGCACCTCGGCCGACAGATCCCGCCGCATATCGACCTCCAGCCCCGCGGTCCGCGCGAGCTGTGCGTAGGTATCCAGCGTCTCCATCCTTGCGTCGCCGAATACCCGGTTCAACAACCCGAGCTCGGCGCGCAGGGAACGCACGGCCTGAAAGCTCATCGGCTCGACAAGGATGATGTCGCACAGTGCCATCCGGCCACCGGGACGCAGTACCCGACCGCATTCACCGAGGAGGGCTCGGCGGTCGCGCATCAGATGCGAGGACTCCAACGCCCACACCTTGTCGAACGATTCGTCCGGGAACCCGTTGCGCATACCGTCGCGGATCTCGAAGGTCGGTACCCGGCCGGAATCGACCGAGGCCGCCGACCGGCGGGCACGCTCGACACCGCGGGCGCTGGTAGTGATACCGACACCGACGACGCCGTGGCATTCCACCGCCCACCGCGTCGAACTTCCGATGCCACAACCTACATCGAGAAACCGGTCATCACTCCGAAGGTCCGCCGCGGTAGCCATCAGCGTGGTGAGACGGTGCGTGGCCTTCGGCAACATCTCGTCATCGTGTTCGAACACGCCGTAATGGAGATCATCACCCAGCAACAGCGTCCAGGCGTCGGTGACCCTGTCATAGTGGACGGCCGGGCTGAGGTCGAGCTGCCCGCCGCCCGCCGCGTCCGCCCTGCTCAACGCTCGGCGCTCGGTCGAATGGAGCCGGCTGGCACCGGGGCGCCGGCACCGACCGACACCGCCGAGTTTCCGTGTGATTGGCGGCCCTCGACCATGTCCTGGTGCGCGCGTCCGATCTCGCCGAAGGAATAGACCCGACCGAGCCGAGGATTCAACTTCCCCATCCCGGCGAGCTCGGTCACCGCCCGGCAGTCACTGAGGTTGGCGAAGTGTGACCCCTGCAGACGCTTCTGCCGCATCCACAACACCCGCAGATCGAGTGTCCCGATGAAGCCCGAAGTGGCGCCGCACAGCACCACCATCCCGCCTGTTTCGCACACATAGATGGACGTTGGCAAGGTATCCGCGCCGGGGTGCTCGAACACGATGTCCGGCGAGCGACGCTCACCGAGCACATCCCAGATCGCACGCCCGAACCTGCGAACCTCGGTGGCCCACTGCGCCGCTTCCGCCGTATCCGGGTCGGGTTGCCGACCCCAATGCCGAAACTCGGACCTATCGATGACACCCACCGCACCGTTGGACAGGCAATAGTCGGCCTTGTCGGGACCCGACACCACAGCTATGGCTCGTCCGCCGAACATCTCTACCAACTGGCACGCCATCGACCCGAGGCCCCCGGCTCCGCCCCACACCAGCACAACACTGCCTGGTACCACCCGATTGGGCGTCCATCGGGTCAACTGGCGATACGCGGTGGCCGCCGTCAGGAGGAAGCACGCGGATTCTTCCCACGACAAGCTCTTCGGCTTCGGCAGACACTGAAACTCCGCGACCAGCGCGAACTGCGCGAAGGAACCGAAATTGAGCTCGTATCCCCAGGTCTTCTGGCTGTCCGACATCATCGGATCGCGCCCGAACCGGATGTCTTGCGCGCTCTCGTCCCAGCGTGCGCCAACCATCAGGACGTCATCACCGACATGGACACTGCGAACACCTTCGCCGACCGCCCAGACGACCCCCGACCCTTCGGAACCCCCGATATGGAACTCTTCCTTCTCGCCACCCTTCAGCCTCGCGGCCACCACGTCGAGGGGCTCCCCCATCGCAGCCCATGCGTTGTTGTAGTTGACCCCGGCCGCCATGACCGCGACGAGGACGAAACCCGGCGGGATCTCCGGAACATCGACCAACTCGGTCCGGAAAGCATCGATGGGCGCCCCATAGCGTTCCGGCCTGATGACCGATGCGTACATCTGGTCCGGCACCACACCGGGCTCGGGCAAACTACCTATCTCGAACACCTCGGCGGTCGTGTCGTACGTACCCCGCCGCAACCCTGCTCTGCTCATCACATCTCATTCGTCCACGCACAGTCGATAGCGCGTTCGGCTACGACTGCGCACCTGTCGCCGACCACTCGGCTGAAACCGACTCACGGATATATTCGACGATTTCGTCGATTCGATCATTGATATAGAAGTGCCCACCGTCGAATGTCCGGATGTCGAACCCCGCGGTCGTGTGCAGCCGCCAATTCATGACCTGCTCGATCGGCGCTCTGCGATCACGGGTCGGGGCGAGCGCTCTGATCGGCACACCGATCGAATGTCCGTTCAGCCTGGACAATTCCTGCTGGTACCGGACGAGCAAACCGTAATCGTTTCGCATCACCTCGATAGCCGAGGCGAAGAACTCTTTGTCCGCCATGACCCGCATATCGGTACCGCCGAGACCCTGTATCTCCGCGACAGCCTGGTCGGTGGTACGCAGGTCGGGGATATCGAACGGAACCGACGGGGCGACGCGCGCGGAGGTGAACAAGCCGGTCAGCTCCGCGTTCGATCGGGCAGGCCACAACGACGCGATCTCATAGGAGACGACCGCACCCATGCTGTGCCCGAAAAGCGCTACCGGACCCGAGATCCGGTTTTCGATGTCGGTCTGGATATCGGCAGCCAGCGCGCGGATGTCCGACGCGAACGACTCACGCCGGCGGTCATGCCTGCCAGGATACTGCACCACGTATACCTGCAGGAATTCAGACATCACTTCAGAAAACTTATAGTAGTAGCTTGCCGCGCCCCCAGCGTGTGGGAGCACAACCAACGTCATTTTCGCGTTCTCGGTGGAATGGAATCGCCGCAGCGAGTCGCTACCGGATCCAGCCATAGTGGTTCACCCCTTTCGAATTCGATGTTTCGAGATCAGCTCTCGTCTCGGAAAGCGACACCCTCGGCATACATTCCTCAATTCTTTGACGTTCGAATTATCGCTAGCCGAATTCGGCATCGATGATGGACAGCAACTCGTCGCCGGAGACCGTTGCGAGATCACTGTCACCTCCCGAGTCCTTCAGTTCGCGCAATGCGTTGAGAGCACCGTTCAGCCGGGTCTCGAGGGCGGAATGCGCGCCGGGATCCGTTGTCGTCGATATCAGCTCCGCGACGAGACGATCGAACTCGCTCAGTCTGACTTCAGTCACTGTCGGCTGCTTCTCGACAAGTTCCGTTGCCATGTAGTCGGCGAGTGCTGCCGGAGTCGGAAAGTCGAAGACCAAGGTTGCCGGTAGCCGCAACCCGGTCGCCGCGTTGAGCCGGTTGCGCAACTCGACCGAGGCGAGCGAATCGATCCCGACGTCGCTGAAGGGGCGGTTCGCCCCGATCGCGAACGGCCGCGTGTGCCCGAGCACCGACCCGGTCTCCGCCTGTACCAGCGCGACGAGCAGGGCCAGCTGTTCGTCGGCGCCCAGCTCGGAGAGGCGGCCCTTCAGCTCGTCCACCGGGTCGATCGGTTCGGCGACCATCGGGCGTGGCGCGGCGGGGGTCAATTCGCTGAGCAGCGAGGACGTCGTCGCACTGCCGGCACGCAGCCACCCGCGATCCAACTTGGCCGCCACCACCGACGGCGTACCGGATGCCGATGCGTCGAACAGTGTCATTCCCTCGGCGTCGGCCAGCGGCGCGAGCCCACCGCGCCGGATCCGCTCCAGGTCCAGCTCGGAGAGCCCGCCTGTCATGCCTTTGGGATTGCCCCACGGACCCCATGCCACGGCGACCGCCGGCAGGCCGCGCGCCCGCCGATGATGTGCCAGCGCATCGAGGAACGCGTTGGCGGCCGCGTAGTTGGCCTGACCGGCCGTGCCGAAGATACCGGCGGTGGAGGAGAACAACACGAACCTGGACAGGTCGGCATCTCGGGTCAGTTCATGCAGATGAACCGCGGCATCCAGTTTCGGCCGAAGAACTTCGTCCACACGATCGGGAGTGAGCGCTTCGAACAATCCGTCCGCCACGATGCCCGCGATATGCACGACCCCACGCAGTGGCATGTCCTCGGGTACTCGACTCACCAGATCCGCGACAGCGGCGCGGTCCGCGATATCGCAGTCAACCAACCGCACTTCCACGCCTTGGTCAGCGAGGTCAGCGAGCAATTCGGCAGCCCCCTCGGCGGCCGCGCCCCGGCGACTGGCCAGCACGAAGCTGCGGATCCCGTGCCGCGCGGCGAGATGCCGGACCACGAGTTCGCCGAGCCCACCGGTCGCGCCGGTCACCAGCACGGTCCCCGTAGCGTCCCAGTCCGCGCTGTTCGGGGCTGGTGCGATCGGGGTGAGGCGCGGAACGAGGACCGCGCCGGACCGGATCGCCAATTGCGGTTCGTCGTCGGGCAGCGTGATCTCGGGCAGTGCCGTCGTGTCGTCGAGGTCGACCAGCACGACGCGACCCGGGTACTCGGCCTGCACCGACCGCAGCAACCCCCACAGCGGAGCATGCGTCAGGTCGAGCACATCCTCGTCGGCGCGTGTCGCCACCGCTCGACGGGTGGCCACCACCAGGCGGGTGGCGGCGTCACCGTTGCCGGACAACCAGGCCTGGAGCCGCTGCACCGCATCGCGCACCGCGTCATGGGAGCGCGATATCAGGTCGTCGACGCCCGGCTCGGAATCGAACTCGAGAAACTCGCTCGGCGCGGTCCGGGTGGGGACGGCGGTCGAGGCGGGAACCCAGCGCAGTTCGAACAGCGAGTCCCCGGCTCGCGAGCTGTCGACGAGATCGGGCGACATCGTCCGGGAGACCAGACCATCCACCGCCAGAACCGGACGGCCGGTGGAGTCGGCGACAGCGATCGCCACCTCATGCGGCGCGCTGGTCGTGATGCGTACCCGAATATCCCGCGCGCCAGCGCCGTAGAGTCGCACCCCGCGCCACGCGAACGGCAGCAACCGTTCGTCGACACGGCCGTCGTCCACCATGGTCGGCGCGCGCAGCGCCGCGTCGAGTAGCGCCGGATGCAGGCAATACCCTGATTCGTCCACGCCCTCGGGCAGTGTCGCCTCGGCGAACAGCTCCGAACCACGTTGCCACACCGCGCGCAGCCCGCGGAAAGCGTGACCGTAGCCGAGTCCGGCCTGTTCGGCTCGCGCATGGTAGTCCGCCACCGGCAGCGGCTCGGCGTCCGCTGGTGGCCACTGCGCCGGGAACTCCGGTGCGGGTTGGATATTCGGACTCAGCAGACCGCTCGCGGCCTTCGTCCAGGACTCGGCAGGGGCATCGTCCGCACGGAAGTGGACGGTGAACGGCCGCCCTTCCGCCCGCTGGGCCGGGCCGACCGACAGCTGTATCCGCACGACAGTGTGCAGCAGTACGGGCGCTTCCAGCGTCAGCTCCTCGACCACGGCACAGCCGAGCCGGGCGCCTGCCGCAGCGGCCAGTTCGAGTAGCGCGGTACCCGGCAGCAGGGCGACACCGTCGATCACATGTTCGGCGAGCCAGGGAGTCGTGGTGGGCGACAATCTGGCCGAGAACAGCCACGAATTCGTCTCCGACAGTGACAGCGCGGCCCCGAGCAGGGGGTGCGCGACCGTGTCGAATCCGAGCCCGACCGCATCGCTGGGCGCGGCCGCGGGTTCCAGCCAGAAGCGCTGGTGCTGAAAGGCATAGGTGGGCAGGTCCGCGTGCTCGGCGCCGCTGCCGCCGAAGTACCGCGGCCAGTCGACGGCCCCACCACGACCGTGGATACCGCAGAGGGCGGTGAGAACGGTGCGCTCCTCCGCGTGATCCGCACGCATGACCGCGAAGGAGGGTGCTCCGGTGCACTCCTGCGCGAGCGCGCTGAGGGTGCTGTCCGGCCCGAATTCCAGGAACGTGACCTCGCCCTGCCCGGCAGCCGAGCGCACGGCGTCGGCGAACCTGACGGTCTCCCGCACATTGCGCAGCCAGTAGTCGGGCGAACACGCCTCGGTGGCAGACAGTTGCGCACCGCTGACGGCGGAGATGAACGGAATCATCGGCGGTGCGTAGTCCACACTCGCACAGATATCGGCGTATGCGGCGAGCATCGGATCCATCAGAGCGGAGTGGAAGGCATGCGACACGTTCAGCCGACGTACCCGTATCCCTTGAGCGATGAGCTCGTTCTCGGTTGCGGTGAGCTCGATCTCGTCGCCGGACAGCACAATCGAGTCCGCGGCGTTGACCGCGGCGATATCGAGCCGATCGCCGAAGAGTGCTCGTATCTGGTCCTCCCCCGCACGGACTGCGAGCATCGCACCGCCGGTCGGTAGCTGCTGCATCAACCGGCCGCGCGCGGCGACCAACCGCGCGGCATCCGCGAGAGTCAGCACCCCGGCGACATGCGCAGCGGCTATCTCGCCGACCGAATGCCCCAGAACCGCATCGGGTTTCAGCCCCCAGTGCTCGAACAGCCGGTAGAGCGCGACCTCGAGCGCGAACAGCGCGGGCTGAGCGTACTCGGTGCGGTCGAGGGCCTGCGCGTCGGTGAAGACGACATCGCGCAGCGGGCGCTCCAACCGCTGGTCGAGGTGCGCGCAGACCGCGTCGAAAGCGTCGGCGAAGGCTGGGAACCTCGCGTAGAGCGCACGCCCCATACCGGCTCGCTGAGTTCCCTGGCCGGAGAACAGCAGCACCAGCCGTCCGCGTACCGCTTCCCCGAACAGCGCGCCAGGAGCCGGATGTCCCGCCGCCAGCGCGGTGAGCCCCTCCCGCAGCTCCGCCGATGTTTGGGCCAGGATCGCCACGCGATGCTCGAAATGCGCCCGGCCGGCAGCGAGCGTCGCCGCCGCGTCGAGTGGATAACCGACTTTGGTCGCCAGCAGATTGCGAGCCTGATTTCGCAACGCCTGTTCGGTCCGGCCGGACAACAGCCACGGCAGCAGCGCCGAACCCGAATCCCGGTGGGCCTGCTCCGGTTCCCGCGGTGCCTGCTCGATGATCAGGTGCGCGTTCGTGCCGCTGACGCCGAACGCCGACACACCCGCGCGCCGGATCCGGCCGGTGTCCGGCCACTCCGTGTTCTCGGCGACGAGGTCTACGGCACCACTGGACCAGTCGACCTGCGGTGTCGGCTCGGTCAGGTGCAGCGTCTTCGGAATGACGCTGTTGCGCAGTGCCAGCACCATCTTGATGACGCCGGCGATGCCCGCCGCCGCCTGGGTGTGCCCGATATTCGACTTCATCGAGCCGAGCAGCAGCGGCTGCGCACGGTCCTGCCCGTATACCGCGAGCAGTGCCTGCGCTTCGATCGGATCGCCGAGGGTGGTCGCGGTGCCGTGCGCCTCCACCGCGTCGATGTCGGACGGCGTCAATCCCGATGCCGCCAGCGCCTGGCGGATCACCCGCTGCTGGGAGGGCCCGTTGGGCGCGGTCAGTCCGTTCGAGGCACCATCGGAATTCACCGCCGACCCGCGAACCACGGCGAGTACTCGATGCCCGTTCCGCCGAGCGTCGGACAGTCGTTCCAGTGCGAGGAATCCCACGCCCTCACCCCAGCCGGTCCCGGACGCGTCCCGGTCGAACGGGCGACAGCGGCCGTCACGAGCCAGACCCCCTTGGCGGGAGAACTCGACGAAACCGGCGGGCGTGGACAGCACGGCGGCGGCACCGACCAGGGCCAGCGAGCATTCCCCGCGGTGCAGCGCCTGCCCGGCGAGGTGCATGGCCACCAGCGAGGACGAGCATGCCGTGTCGACCGTGACGGCCGGGCCCTCCAGTCCCAGCTGATAGGCGATTCGGCCGGACATCACCGCGGCGGCACTGCCGGTCAGTGCGTAGCCGTCCGAGGCGGCGGGAGTCGCGACGAGTTGCGCCGCGTAGTCGTGCGAGGCACCACCGACGAAAACGCCGGTGTCACTGCCGCGCAGCGACGTCGGGTCGATCCCGGATCGCTCCAGCACCTCCCAGGAGGTCTCGAGCAGGAGTCGCTGCTGCGGATCCATCGCAGCGGCTTCGCGGGGCGATATCCCGAAGAAGTCCGCATCGAAGCCACCGGCATCCGCCAGGAAGGCGCCCTCGTTGACATAGGAGGTGCCGGGGCGCTCCCCTGCGGGGTCGTACAACTGCTCCAGGTCCCAGCCGCGATCGACCGGGAAGGAGCCCACCGCGTCCACCCCGTCGATCAGCAACTGCCACAGGTCCTCCGGCGATGCCACCCCGCCGGGGAACCGGCAGGACATGCCGATGATGGCCAATGGCTCGTCGGCGGCGGCGGCCGGAGTCCGTGTCGCGGGTGTCTTACCCGGCACCTCGCCCAGCAGGTAACGGGCCACCGATTCGGGTGTCGGGTGGTCGAACACCAGGGTCGCGGGTAGCCGCAGGCCGAGGGCCGAGCCCAGCCGATTGCGGAGTTCGATGGCGGTGAGGGAATCCAGACCCAGATCCTTGAACGCCTGGTCGGGGCCGATCATGTCCGAGGAGGTGTGTCCCAGCACGGCGGCTACCTCGGCGCACACCGTTGCGAGCAGCAGCGTATGTCGTTCGGCGGTGGTCAGGGTCGCGGTATCCAGCGTCGGCGCACCCGTTTCCCGATCCCGCAACGCGTGCACGACCTCGGGGATCTCCTCGAGCAGCGGGCTGGGCCGGACGGCGGTGAAGGTGGGCGCGAAGCGGTCCCAGTCCAGGTCGGCGACCGTCAGGGTGGTTTCCTGGTCATCGAGTGCTTCCCGCAGCGCGCGCAGGGCGAGCTCGGGCGCCATCAGGCGCAGGCCGAGCCGACGGGCGCGGGCGGCCGCGGCATCGTCGACCATGCCGCCACCAGCCCAGCCACCCCAGGCGATGGCGGTCGCGCGTTCGCCGCGCTGGCGACGGTGCTGGGCAAGGGCATCGACGTACGCGTTGGCCGCGGCATACGCGGCTTGACGCGCACTGCCCCAGGACGCCGCCCCCGAGGAGAACAGGATGAAGGCGTCGAGCGAACGCCCGGCGAGCAGTTCGTCGAGATGACCGGCGCCGGCGCCCTTGGCGGCGAACACTGCCGCGAATTCCGCCGAGGTCATCTCGGCCAGGGGGCGATCCTGAGCGACCCCGGCCAGATGCACCACTGCGTTCAGCGTGGGCAACTGGTCGAGCAGCGCCGCGAGTGCCGCCCGATCAGCCACGTCGCAGGACGCGAATGTCACAGTCGCACCGAGGGATTCGATATCACCGCGCAGCGCCGGGTCCGCCGGTTCAGCTCCATGGCGGCTGACAAGCACCAGCTGCTCGGCGCCCTCGGCCGCCAATCGGCGCGCCACCTGCGCGCCGATCGCGCCGGTGCCACCGGTCACGAGAATCGTGCCGCGCGGTTGCCACGAACCGCCGTCCGGTTCCGGTTCGGGACGGGGCTGCCGGACCATTCGACGAACGAAGGCCGCGGAGTCCCGGATGGCGACCTGATCTTCGTCACCGGGTGCGACCAGCAGGCCGGCGAGTCGATCCAGCGCACGGTCGCCGACCTGTTCGGGCAGGTCGACCAGGCCCTGCCAGAGATCGGGAAACTCCAGTGCCGCGACTACCCCGAACCCCCAATGGGCGGCCTGCAGCGGTCGCCGCAGCCGATCCGACCGTCCGATCGACACCGCGCCGCTCGTGACGCACCACAGCCGGGTATCGATGCCGGCGTCGGCGAGTGACCGGAGTATGTCGTGTGTGCGAGCCAGGCCTTCGGGAACAACGGGTTCCAGGGTCGACGGTTGTTCGTCCAGTCCGGTGAGGAGCAGCACACCCGATACCTCGTGGTCACCGAGCGCGGCGAGCAGATCCGCAGGCTCGACCGCGATCACCTCGGCGCCGCGGGCCCCCAGCCCTGCGACAACCTCGTCCGCGAGCCGACGGGCCGCAGCGGAGGAAGGCACCACCGCGAGCCAGGTGCCGTGCAGGCTGCTCCTCGGTTCGACCTGACCAGGACGCCACCGGATCGCGTAACGCCACTGGTCGACCGTCGATCCGTCCACACTGTTCTTGCGCCACTGCGACAAGGTGGGGAGGACCGCACCCCAGTCCCGGATCTGGTCGTCGGTCAGTACCAGGGTTCGAGTGATCGCCTCCAGATCGCCATCGTCGACGGCCGACCAGAACTCCTGGGCGTCTCGTTGGTCCTGCGTAGCGGTCCGCTCCGGCGCCGGTTTCGCGTCGAGCCAGTACCGAGTGCGCACGAAAGGATAGGTGGGCAATGATGTTCGCGACGCCTGTCGTGCGGCGAACAAGGTGCTCCAGTCGACCGGTACGCCGGCCACGTGGGCTTCGGCGAGCGCGGTCAAGAATCGTTCCGGTCCGCCCTCCTGCCGTCGAAGCGAGGTGAGCAGGAGCGGATCGACCCCCGCGGCATCCGCGGTTTCCGTGATCGCGGGCCCCAGCGCGGGATGCGGTCCCAGCTCCAGGAACTTCTGGTACCCGGCATCCACCAGGCTGCGGACCGCGGCCTCGAACAAGACCGGCTGCCGCACATTCCGGAACCAGTAGCCGGCGTCCATGGTGGCGGTCTCGATCAGCCCGCCGGTCACGGTGGAATAGAACGGAATATCCGACGTTCGGGGCGCTACCGGTGCGAGGTCGGTCAACAGCCGGTCGCGGAGCGGGTCGATCTGCGCGGAGTGCGCGGCGATGCCGATGCGCAGCACCGTGGAGCGGACGCCCTCGGCGTTCAGTTCGTCGAGCAGTTCGCTCAGCGCGCCGGGGTCGCCGGTGACGGCCACCTGAACCGGGCTGTTCACCGCGGCGATCGCGAGCAGACCGTCGAACCGCTCGAGTCGCGGCCGTATCCGCTCGACCGGTAGGGCGACCGATGCCATGGTGCCCTGGCCCGACAGACGTGCCCAGGCCCGCGCGCGCAGACCCACCACCCGAGCGGCATCGCCCAGCGACAGAGCTCCGGCGACGCAGGCCGCGGCGACCTCGCCTTGCGAGTGCCCGACGACCGCCGCCGGGTGCACACCGAATGCCCGCCACAGCCGGGCCAACGACACCATGACCGCGAAAAGGACCGGCTGCACCACATCGATCCGGTCGAGTGCGGGGGCGCCGGGGTCACCGCGCAGCACGGCCGCCGGCGAGTAGTCGAGGTATTCCGACAGCGCCTGCTCGCACTCAGCGAACTGCTCCCGGAAGACCGGTGCCGACTCCAGCAGACCGGCGGCCATGCCTTGCCATTGCGTGCCCTGACCGGGAAAGACGAACACCACCCCACTGGGTGCCTCGGCTCGCCCGCGGGTGACGCCGACGTGCTCGCCGCCCTCGGACACGGCGTCCAGACCGGCGCGGAATCCCGCCGGGTCGGCAGCGAGCACGACCGCACGGTGCTCGAGGCCGGTCCTGGTGGTCGCGAGTGAGACTCCGGTGTCGGCGACCGACGGGGCGTCCTCGCCGGTGAACGTCGTGAGGTTTCGGGCGGACGCTTCCAGTGCTCGCTCATCTCGAGCGGAGACGACCCACGGCAGCAGTGGGGTGTCGATCGGGGCAACCGCCGCGGGTCGGGGGTTCGGCTCGGCTTCCGGCACGTCCTGCTCGATGATCACGTGCGCGTTGGTGCCACTGATCCCGAAGGCCGAGACACCGGCACGGCGAGGCCGGTCGACCGCAGGCCAGCTGGTGGTCTCGGTGAGCAGGCGCACCGCGCCGGCGGACCAGTCCACCTGGGAGGTCGGCTCGGCGACATGCAGCGTTCTCGGCGCGAGCCCGTGCCGGATCGCCTGCACCATCTTGATCACACCGGCCATCCCGGCCGCGGCTTGGGTGTGGCCGATGTTCGATTTGACCGAGCCGAGCAGCAGCGGCCGGTCGCCCTCGCGGTCCTGCCCGTAGGTCGCCAGCAGGGCTCCGACTTCGATCGGATCTCCCAGTCGTGTCCCTGTCCCGTGACCTTCGACGACATCGATGTGCGCCGCGGTCAAGCCGGCGTCGGCGAGTGCCGCGGCGATGACCCGTTGCTGCGCGGGACCGCTCGGCGCGGACAAACCGTTCGAGGCACCGTCCTGGTTGACGGCCGAGCCGGGGACGACAGCGAGTACGGGGTGCCCGTTGCGCCGTGCGTCGGACAGCCGCTCGAGCACGAGGACACCGACACCTTCGCCCCAGCCCATGCCTGCCGCGTCGGAGTCGTATGCCCGGCACCGTCCGTCCTCGGCGAGCACCTGCTGGCGCGCCAACTCCACAAGGACTGTCGGTGTGGCGATCACCGTCGCGCCGGCGGCGAGCGCGAGACCGCATTCGCCGCGCCGCAGCGACTGCGCCGCCAGATGCAGGGCCACCAGCGACGACGAGCATGCCGTATCGATGGTGACGGCGGGCCCCTCTAGCCCGAAGCTGTAGGCGATACGGCCGGACGCGACGCTGGCTGCGTTGCCGGTGAGCAGGTGCCCCTCGGCATCGCCGGACGCTCCGGCGAGGTTGCGGTAGTCGCTCCCCGCAGCGCCGATGAAGACGCCGGTATCGGTACCGCGCAGCGCGTCGGCATCGAGCCCGGCGGCCTCGAACGCCTCCCACGAGGTTTCCAGCAGGATCCGGTGCTGCGGGTCCATGGCGGCGGCCTCGCGAGGACTGATCCCGAAGAACCCCGCATCGAAAAGGTCTATGCCGGTGAGGAATCCACCGGCACGCGCATAGAGCTTGCCGGGGCGTCCTGGTTCCGGGTCGTAGAGCGAATCCAGGTCCCACCCACGATCAGCGGGCAGCGCGGACACGGCGTCCACGCCGTCGGCCACGGTGCGCCACAGCTGTTCCGGCGAATCGATACCGCCCGGGAATCGGCAGGACATGCCGACGATGGCCACGGGTTCGGCGGTGCGGGAATGTGTTTCGGCGAGCTGCTGCCGAGTGCGATGCAATTCCGTGGTAACCCACCGAAGGTTGTCACGCAGCTGCTGTTCATTCGCCATGTGAGTCGCTTTCTCCTGCCGATTTCGGTGTCCGCCCATTCCGATTGCCGTTCGGTCGGCTACACGCGAAGTGTTGATTCGATGGGGCGAGAACGCCGTACGTGACGGAGGCTAATGAGAAGTGCACCCCTGTCGGCAACCCCTGACCCACCCCTCTCGGGGTCACGACCGACCGAATTCGGTCCGGATGAAGTCGAAGAGATCCTCGTCGGTGGCCGATTCGAGATCGGCGGCCACCGAGGCGGAATCCGCTTCGGACGACGCGGCCGCCAACGCCTGCAGCCTGGCGGCGAATCGCAGCCGGGTGGGCTGGTCGAGGCTGGTCGCGGCCCCGAGCGAGATCTCCAGGCGGTCGAGCTGATCCTCGATGGAGAGGTCCTCCGCCACCACCGGAACGGCGAGACCATCGAGCAGATAGCGCGCGAGATCGCGGACCGTGGGGTGGTCGAACACGACCGTCGGTGGGAGTCGCAGACCGGTTTCGGACGCGAGGCGGTTTCGCAGTTCCACGGCGGCGAGCGAGTCGAAGCCCAGATCCCGGAACGCTCGATCCGCGGCGATCGCCGTCGGTGATTCGTGCCCGAGGACGGACCCGACAATCCGTCGCACTCCTTCGAGCAGCACCTGTTCCCGTTCGGCGGCGGGTGCCGCTTCCACTCTGGCGCGGAGCGCGGGAAGCCGGTCGGGCACGCGGTCGGGTCCACCCTCCGATTCCCCGGTCAGCGACCCGTACAGCGGATCAAGGGTGTCCGCTCCGGCCTGGCGCCAGAAGGGCCAATCCACGTCCGCTATCACGACATTCGGGTCAGGGTGGTAGACCGCTCGGCGAAGCGCCTCGACAGCCCGGTCGACGGGGAGGGCAGGCACGCCGTTCCACTCCTCGACCCGGCGGAGTGCCGCGCTCATCCCCGCACCCGCCCACGGTCCCCAGGCGATGGAGATCGCCGGAAGTCCCCTCGCACGGCGTTGCGCGGCCAGGGCGTCGAGGTAGGCGTTCCCCGGCGCGTAGTTCGATTGACCGAACGATCCGAAGGTTCCGGCGAGAGACGAGAACAGGACGAAGGCCGACAGATCACGAGTCCTGGTCAATTCGTGCAGGTTCGCCGCGCCGAGCAGTTTGGCACGGAGCGCTCGGTTCATCTGATCCGCGGTGAGCCTGTCGATCGTGCTGTCGTCGAGTTGTCCCGCGGCGTGCACGACAGCGGTCAGCGGTCGCTGGTCCGGAATCTGCTCGAGTACTGCGTTCAGGGCCGCTCGATCGCCGATGTCACAGCCCACCACGGTCACCGCGGTACCGCGGGCAGCGAGCTCGTCACGCAGCGCCGCGGCTCCGGGTGCGTCGATTCCCTGTCGGCTGACCAGCACCAGGTGTTCGGCTCCGTGCGCGGCGAGCCAGCGGGCCACATGTGCGCCCAGTGCGCCGGTACCGCCGGTGATCAGCACGGTCCCGGTGGGTTCCCACGCCGGATGTTCCGGGAGGCCGGTACGGGTCAGCCGGCGGGCGAGCGTACGCGCCCCGCGGACAGCCCACTGGTCGGCGGCGTCCGACTGCCCGAGGATACTGCCGAGCAGCGTGATCGCCTCGGCGTCGGCGGCAGCGGGTAGGTCGACGATGCCGCCCCAGCGATGGGGGATCTCCGTTGCCAGAATCCGGGCCAATCCCCATACTGTGGCCTGGTTGACTCCGTTCACCGCGTCGGTGCCGACGGCCGCTTGCGCGTCTGTGGTCACGATCCAGAGCGGTGCCCGCGTCTCCGCGTCACCGAGCGCCTGGGTCAGGGTCACCGTGCTCAGCAAACCGCGCGGAACCGATTCGTGTTCGTCGTCGAGCGCGTCGTCGACGGCGAGCAGGGACACCACGCCTGCGGCCGCTGGGTGCTCCCGAAGACGTTCGGCGAGTTCGGCGCGGTCCCCGTTCGCTTCGACGACCACCGGTACGAACTCGAGCTCGGAGGTATTCGTGATCAGGTCAGCGATCCGATCGGCATCCGGATGGCCGTCGGGGACGACCAGTAACCAGGGGCCTGCGGTCGGTCGGGTGTCCCGCGTGGTGACCGTGGTCCATTGTGTTCGGTAGCACCACTGGCCGAGGGCAGGGTCCGGCTCGCTTCTCCTGGTCGACGGCACGTCGGGCTCGAGCCAGAATCGCTCCCGCTCAAAGGGATACGTCGGCAGATCGACCATTCCGCCGGCACCGACCAGCGCATCCCAACCCACGCCGACACCTGACACCCACAACCGTCCCAAACTCTCCACCAGCGCCCTGGCCTCGGCACGTTCCCCACGCAGCGCCGACACGGCGAGCACCTCACCGGCGTTCTCGTGGACGAGGGCGGTCAACGTTCCGCCCGGCCCCAGCTCCAGAAACGCCGTCACCCCCTCACCCACAAGGGTCTCCACACCATCACCGAACCGCACCGCCTCCCGCACCTGCCGCACCCAATACCCCGGCGAACACATCTCCCCCGACACCAACCCACCCGTCACCGTCGACACCACACCCACACGCGCTACACCGAACTCGAAACCCGCGCAAACCCCCGCGAACTCCTCCAGCATCGGCTCCATCAACACCGAATGAAACGCATGCGACACCCGCAACACCGACACCCGACGACCCAAACCCCGGAAACGCTCCGCCACCGAACCCACCGCATCAACAGGCCCCGACACCACCACCGACTCCGGACCATTGACCGCCGCGATACCCACACTTTCCGGCAACACCGCCAATACCTCCGACTCCGAAACCCCCAACGCCACCATCGCCCCACCCGAAGCCAACCCCTGCATCAACCGGCCCCGCGCCACCACCAACCGCGCCGCATCCCCCACCGACAACACACCCGCCACACACGCCGCGGTGATCTCCCCCACCGAATGACCCATCACGAAATCCGGCACCACACCCAACGACTCGACCAACCCGAACAACGCCAACTCGACCGCGAACAACGCAGGCTGCGCGAACTCCGTCCGGTCCAACACCTCCGGATCACCCTCGAACACCACCCCACGCAACGAGCGACCCAACAACGGATCCGCCACCGCGCACACCTCATCGAACACCGACGCGAACACCGGAAACGCCCCATACAACTCCCGGCCCATCCCCACCCGCTGCGAACCCTGACCCGAGAACAACACCGCCACACGACGAGAACCGCGCGCGACACCGTGGGTCGCTTCTGTTCGGTCCTCGGCGACGGCTTGCAGCCGGCGAGTCAATTCCTCGATGTCGTCCGCGACGATCACGCAGCGATGCTCCAGCGCCGCGCGCCCACGGTGCAGCGACCTCGCCACATCCGCCGGCTTCGGGTCTCCAGCCGCTCGCAACCATGTCAGCACTCGATCCGCCTGCACCCCCAGTGATTCGGGAGTACGCCCGGACAGCACGAAGGGAAGCGGCGATGGCTCGCCGTCCCCCGCGTCGACCTCGTCCACGAACTCGACGTCGGCCTGTTCGAGGATGAGGTGGGCGTTCGTTCCCGATACCCCGAAGGCCGACACCCCCGCCCGACGCGGCCGCCCCGTCTCCGGCCACACACAAGACTCCGACACCACCTCCACCCCACCCACAGACCAATCCACATACGACGACAACTCACCCACATGCAACGACGCAGGCACCACACCCCGCCGCAACG